>CAZJMP010000001.1:0-60728 GCA_964547365.1 uncultured Candidatus Peribacteria bacterium
CCGGATGCTGTACTCTGGATAGATACTTTATATATGAATTATCTACGCCTCGCCTACATCCCCCGGTAATTACCGGGGGGCCCATTCCGGACTCGTCCATGCAAGCAGCTTCATCTTCTTTTTGATTCCTATCTCGTGGCGAGCATCCGGCGTTGTAGTATAGTTGATCTAATTACTGGCGAAAGTTTTTTTTTGTCTATATACTTGATTTCCTTTTTCGGAAATCTATATTCTGACTGTGATACTATCCAGAGTGGACGATAGAGACTAGGCTCGTTAAGCGTCCCGGCAACCTTCCAGAGGCAGGTAAACTTCCATTGGGAACGGTGCCAATTCCTACCCTCACGGGAAAGATATGAGAAAACATTCTATCGTTTTTTTTGAACTCTTTCTTCGTGATAAAGAGTTTTTTATTTTTTTACACTCTTTTTCATGAAACAATTCATTACCAGTGAATCCGTTACCGAGTGACATCCTGACAAAATCTGCGATCAGGTGTCTGATGCTATTTTGGACGCTTGTCTGCACCAAGATCCTTTATCTCGTGTCGCTTGTGAATGTCTTACAACGACCGATACTATCATTGTTGCTGGGGAAATTACCACGCATGCCGATATCGATATCGAAGCTATCGTAAGAAAGACTATCTGCGATATCTGATATGATAGCGATGAAAAATATTTCGATGGTGAGACGTGCAAGGTTCAGATACTCATTCATAAACAATCTCCGAATATCGCTCAAGGTGTCGATACGTGATGAGCAGGTGATCAGTGAATGATGTATGGGTATGCAAGCAATGAAACTAAAAATTATATGCCTATGCCGATCGATTTGGCACATGCCTTATCTAGAAGACTTGCTCATGTGAGAAAAGCATGAATCTTACATCGAATCTATCCTGATGGCAAGACACAAGTGACCGTGGAATATTATGGCCACAAGCCGTTGAGAGTCGATGCTGTCGTTGTTTCTGCACAGCATGCCAAAGATATCTCCAACGAGCAGATCAAAAAAGATATTATCGAACAGGTCATCACACCTGTCATAGGTGAGTATATTGATGATCAAACTAAGATTTTTATTAATCCTACCTGAGCATTCAATATCGGTGGTCCGGCTGGTGATACGTGAGTGACGTGAAGAAAGATTATCGTCGATACTTATGGTGGAGTTTGAAGGCATTGATGATGATGCTTCAGTGGAAAAGATCCGACCAAAGTCGATAGAAGCGGTGCATATATGATGCGTTATCTTGCCAAAAATGTCGTCGCTGCATGATTGTGCGACAAATGTGAACTTCAGGTTTCCTATGCGATAGGTGTGAAACAGCCGTTGAATATCTATATCGATTGTTTCGGTACGGAAAAAGTCGATCTTCAAACGATTATTGATACGATAAGAAATCATTTTGATCTGAGTCCAAAATGAATCATCGAAAGGTTATGATTGAGAACACCGATATTCAAATCAACTTCTGCGTACGGCCATTTCGGCAGGCATGAATTCCCTTGGGAACAGCTTGATAGCGTGGAGATTTTCAAAAAACTTATATAATGTCATTTCTTTTTTGATATCGAAATATCCATAAGGCATCTGTTGTATCTTTGAATTATCTGTAAAAAATACGCATAATTTTTTGACAATTCAAAAAAAATATGTACAATATAATTGTGTTTTATATTTTACGATATGATGCTATGAAAAAGTTTCTTTGAAAATTAGGAGAAAAAATTGGTTTTCCCTCTCCTAAAGAAAAACCCTCTAATATCGATTTCTCATGAAAGATGGAAAAAATATCTGATGATACTTTTGTTTTTGAAAGCTATGGGCAGAAAACAGAAATTAAAGTATATGACGAGTGATTGTTTGATATAGGAGGGATTATTGAATCAGAAAAAAATATCAAATTAGTCGCTGATTTCATTAATCATTGAAAAAATCTAGCTGCTGAATGATATAGAAATTCTATTGAAAATATTGTTGGAGTCTCTTTTAAGTATGAACCTGATTTCCCTGAATATAATGTATCTGTTATTTTTGATATCGAACATGATATTGATCCTGAAGAACAGGGCGATGAATATGAATCATGATATGGTCTATCTCAATCAATTATAGAAAAGAAAATGTTTGCTAAGATGAATAAACAAGAAAAATATGTTATTGGTAAAAATGCTGCTGCTATGGCAAAATATTTGAATGAACGAGTGGAATGAGAGCATTTGTTTTCGTTTTCTGTAGCCGAAGAATCTGCATAACTATTTATAATGTATGTAAAAATCTACATTACTATAAAAAAGCTTTTCAAACTTTTTCCAGAAAGTAGGGATGTCGTAGATAACTATTCCTTGCGAAAACTTCCTGATTGACTATAGTCTTTGGGAAGTTTTTTTTATTCTCTTTGTAATCATTCTATGCTACTTTCGTGAAAAGATTTGTCTGTTGCGTTCAAACAGAAACTGATAGAAAAAAGAGCCAAGATATTCGGTGAGACAAAAGCGTACGTCGCTATCATTTTCTTGTGAGACGATTATTCTTCTGCTACCTATGTGAAACATAAGAAAGCGTACGGCGACTCCATCGGTTTGCCGGTCATTGTTTTTTGACAGAATCATCAGGCTGAATATGATAGGAATCAAGCTGGGAAATTCGATGATGTCGGTATCTATATCAATCAGAAATATGATAATGTTTGAAAAATCATGGAGCTTATCAGATATCTCAATCATGACGATGAATGTGCCGGTATCATCATCCAGCTACCATTACCTGAGCAATTCGAGCCATACAAAGAACAGTTGTTGGCTGCTATCACTCCGCAAAAAGATTTAGATTGACTCGGAGGCGTGATTCTCTGACTTTCTGAGATAGGACTTGTAGACTTTGTTCCTGCTACTCCGAAGGCGGTATTGTATCTCCTTGAACAGTACAAACTCGATGATTTCAGAGGCAAAACGATTGCTATTCTCGGTCAAAGCAATATCGTCGGCAAACCGCTCGCTATCGAATGTATCAAGAGATGAGCAACGGTCTATACCTGCAATTCTACTACACCTCCTGAACAGATCAAAACCATTGCGAAGATGGCTGACTATATCATTTCCTCTACAGGGAAAGTGCATCTGATCGATGATTCATTTGTTCGTGATGACAAGACTCAGATCATCGTCGATGTCGGTTATGGACATATCGATGGCAAACCGGTCGGTGATGTAAACATTGAAACCATACAAGACAAAGTCGCTTCGTATACGCCGGTTCCTGGTGGAGTAGGGCCGCTTACGGTGGCGTGCATTTTCGATAATGTATTCACTTTACAAACTTATCAGGATGTATTGAAACCATATAAACTCTAAGATAATTTAGCATTTAGAAAAAATAAAAAAAATTTAGAAAACAGAAATATTTCTAAATTTAGAAACATTCTAAATTCTTAATTCTAAATTTTAAATTCTAAATTTATTCTTTTGGTGTACGATATCATCATTATCGGTTGAGGCGCATCAGGGCTCTTTTGCTCTCTGTTTTTGCCGAAAGAACGAAAGAAATGCATCATAGAAAAGACAGATAAACTGTGAACAAAAGTGTTGCTTTCTTGATGAGAGAGATGCAATCTGACCAATATCAATCTAAACCCTGAACTGCATTATGTCGGTCAATCCTTGAAATCGCTTCCTTCCTTGTTCCATACGTTCTGACCTGAAGATATGATTGCTTTTTTGCATGAGCATACGATAGAGACTAGAGTAGAGGAGTATGGGAGAGTGATGCTCAAAAGCGGTAAATCCAAGCAACTCGTGGAATTCCTTATCGATGAATCCAAGAAGAACGAGACGGAACTTTTGCTTTCGCATGAGGTCCTTTCGATAACGAAATCTGATGAAGATGTTTTTGTCGTTACGACTTCTGCAGGTGTATTTAGTTCCAAAAACGTAATTGTTGCGACGTGATGAATGACCTATCCGCAGATCGGCGCTACGCCGTTTGCGTATGAAATGGCAGAACAGTTGTGACTTTCTCTTTCTGTTCCCCATCCGGCTTTGTGTGGGATAGGGACCAAGGAAGATCTTTCTTTGCTGGCTGGCAATACCGTACAAGCTCTACTTACGCTCTATCGTGAGAATAAACTTGTCTATAGCGCCAAATGACCGTTATTGTTTACTCATACGGGTATTAGCGGACCTATCGTGTTTGATGCTACTCTGTATATAGATGATATTTCCAAATATTCTTTGCAGATCGATTTTGATCTTTCGTGAACGAGCAAAAAAGTCATTCAAAAATTTAAGCTTGTAGAAGGGGATACGATCCGTGATTTTCGTATTAAGGAGTTGAAATCTATCCAAGAGGCGAAGGTGTCTGTGTGAGGAATTATTTTGAAAGATCTGGATCAAGGATTTCAATCCAAGAAGATTCCAGGGCTTTATTTTATCGGCGAGTCGCTCGATATCACGGGCAAGACGTGAGGGTATAATCTGCAGCGAGCGCGGACGAGTGGGTATGTCTGTGCTCAACATCTAATAAAAAAATAACGGGAATTCCGTTATTTTTTTTTATGAAACAGTATCGTACATTATTTGTTCATGAAATACTTGCGAAGTATGAGATAGGTAATGAATGCTATAATGATGGAAAGCAATATGAAGAGAGGATAGGTGATCCTCCGATTCTCCGGTCCGGTTATCATGCTCCGTTCAGACATGCCTCCAATTCCCGCAATCACGGTCAATGGCATGAAGATAGAGTTGATGAAGGTCAATCTTGTTACACTTTTATTGCTTTTGATGCCGACAAACGTGTTGTATGCTTGCATGAGCGAATCGTTTTTTTCGGTCAACGCATTGATGGTCCTGATGATTTTTGCAAGTTTGGATTGCAGATCATTGAAATAGGTGTTTAGATGTTTCTCATGAAGCTGCTTTACGTGTTCTGTAAGCTCGTCGATAATCTCTTCTTGGGACAAGAAATTATGTTTTACAAATATCTTGTTGAGATCTTCTGTAATCAATTCATCGATCACTTCCTCTCATTTGCTGTCGATCTTTGTTTGGATATCCAGAAGTCTCTGTCATGACATCGCTAGTGATTTTATTGTCTTATCATAGAATGCATCGACAATCCTGTAGAGGATATAATATGGTGATGATTTATATGAACCATCGATAGTCTCTGCTTCTTTTTCCATCTCTTCTAGCATCTTATTCAGCGTCTGGGATTCTAATCATGTAGTAGTGATGATAAGGTCTTGTCCTATGATTACATCCATTTCGTTGAATGTATATCTTGCTTCTTCAGGCATATACTTGGTGAACGTCAATGCCATGAAAAAGTGATCACTGGTGGTATCGATTTTTGATTGTGCATTGATTCCCAAAATATCTTCTACGATCATTTCGTGGAAATTATGTTCTTTGGCTAGCTTATCTATCGCTTCTTTGTCAGGAGCTTGGATACATATCCATTGGGTCTTTCCGATCTGTAATGTTTTTTTCATATTGTTCTTTTGGGGTAAAATTCACCTCTCATTATACTCGTAAATCTCTTTCTGTCAAATTTTGATGTGTTGACAAAATTGCAAAAAATCAGTTATCATCAGCAAAATATGCTTTTTTGATAACTCATGGTTTGCAAATACACATATTTTTTTTCTCTTGTAAATAATGATTCTATTTTTTTTCTTTTTTACCGAATAAATTCTTTTTTCCTGACCTTATTTTTTGATTTCCCTTTCTTTTCTGTGTATACTTATATCGTCATCATTTTATTCCATATTATAGGCAGATGGAAAACTTAAACACAAGACTTTCACAAGAATCAATCCGCAATGTCAATTCGCTTATCCAAAAGATCGAAGGCGTATGCAAGGATATCGAAAAGAATCTTGCTATGTGTCTTGAGATTAGCGGAGATTCTGTAGCAAAATTCAGCGTCACTACTGCAAACAAGGTAGAATCTGAATTTGTGGATAGAGTAATCCTCAATATCGATAAGATCAAAAATCATCTCAAAGATCTCAAAAAAGCATTGAATAAAAAAGTTATTACGGATACTACCGATATCGAAAAAATCATCGGTTCACTCCAAGATACGTCTGATACATTACAATCATTCTTGCTTTCCAACGGTTTCTTCCAGAATACCTTCCAGATGCCAGTCATGGAAATCCAAGGAGCTATCGATCAAATCCTCAATCATGTTACTTTGGTCGAGGCATACTAACAATGTACACCGACGGTGTCGGTATCCTTTCGATATCGTGAAAATCCTCATAAAAAATCTTCGGATTTTCATCGCATCTCAAGTAAGCGGTCTTTACAAATATATATAATGAAAAACTCCCGCGGTATATCCGTCGGGATTTTTTTATTTTTTTTGATGCTTCGCTGAATTACTTTTGAGGTGTTATTCTTAGACTTACTTTTGGGCGCTTCGCCCCAAACCCCGATTTACTTTTTGCCATTGCTGCAAAAAGTAAACAAAAAGATCTAGCCAGATGCAAAGCTCAGAATTTTATTTCCTTCTTTACGTTGCCTACCAACGAGCCTCCTCCCCATCTACGATGGGACCCAGTCGGCTCGTTCCATTTCTCTTTTTCGATTTAACATTGTTCACTATCCCGCGGCGTGCATCTGGCGGATGTTATTTTAGTAATGGCGAAAAGTAAAAAAAGCGGAGTGGTTCCGCTTATAACATCTGTTTTTTTGCTGTATGTTGAAGATATATGGTAGAGCTTTTTGTTGGTTTTTTCTGCTTTTTGTTGATTGTTTGAAAAAGAGTGGAAAATTTTAACAGGGTTTTATCATAGGGGAAATGATAACTTTCTCAAAAGTATAAAAAAAACTTGGAGGATTTCCACCAAGTTTACTTATAATTTTTTAATACATCATTTTGTGAGTTCTTCTTCTGCCTTTTTAATGGCATTCATCACGTAAAGAGCAGATGCTAGGTCCTCATTGATTTCCTTGAAGTTACCAATATCATAGTTATAGCTTGCACTATGATGGCTAGTAGCCCATTCCCTGGAAAAAATTATGTCTAAGTAGGTATAATCAGAACCATACTTTTCCGCTCTCTCAGCAATAGAAAAGAACGGGTGGAACCCGTTTTCATCAACATTGAATACCATAATCTTATTTGTTTCGAACAAACCAACGCCAATACTTGGAATACCCTGTTGTACGAGTTCAGGGACTACCAATTCTGCGGTTTTATACCCGTGGATGTCGATAAAAGTTGAAGAACTCTTCGTTAAATTCTCAAATGCTCCTTTGAGAATTTGTTTTACTAATTCCTGATTTCTCATTTTGTTTCTCCTATATTAGTTAATGTTTTTTATTTTGTATGCTTATATATTTTCTCTATAAAAAGTCAACCATGGTGATTTCAAAAAAATCTCTGTTCCTTATTTGAAACAAAAAAGTAGATGTCCGACAATTTGTCGCTATCTGACACATGGTAGGTTTGTGATGAATTGTGGTGGGTAAACTGACATTACTTTTGTGCTCGTACTACTTTCTGTTCGCCATTGATCTCCTTGAATTCTTTGGCTTTTACCTTGATCTTGTCGCCGATGTTGTAGTATTTTTTTCGTTCAACTCCGGCTGGAGCGACGATGAAATTCTTGTGGAGCAATCCTTCGACTCCTTTGACCGTAACGAACATTCCATAGTTGTACATCAGCTTGATGTATCCATCATATTCCTTTCCGATCCTGATATCTTTGATGCTGAAAGTGCCGTTGTCGTGGATTATCTCTCCTTCGTATGCAGGTGTTTTGATAATAGGTTCCGCTGCTGTTGCTGTCGGTGCAGCTGCTGGAGCGATGCCTTTTATTTTTTCTAGTTTCGCGATGTTCGGACAGAATTTGAAATAATCCTGTTTTTTTGCTCCTGCTTGTTTGTAGATATCATTCAATTGTTCGAGGGCGCGTTCTTTCTTTCCTATCCGGATCATCAATGGTCCGCCATTGTTTTCTATCTGTATGGTTTGGTGCTGATAGATATCTACATGGACAGGTATCTCTGTCTCTTTTCCGAAACTTACTTTACCGCCGATCTCGTATTTGAGATTTGCTTGATCTTCTAATCATTTTGGTTTGCCATACCGGATCGCTTTGTGTGAATAGTACTCGGTATCGAAGATAATCGCATCTGGTTCTTCGCCGTCGATAGCGAATTCCGTGAAGTATGACGCGTGTTGTTCGACAAACATATCATGTAAATTTTCTACTTCTTCTTCTGTTATTCATAATGATTCCAATCTTGCTTTCTCCATGACTTTTTCTTGGACGGAGAATGTCTTGTTTGATCGCGCTGCCATAAGTTTTTCGAGCTGTCCTCTTTCCATTGCATATCTTTGTCTTGATTGTTTCCTTACTTTATCGATCAATTCCAATGATCCTTCTCCAAGTTTTATCGGAGGCAATGTTTTCATCGAAAATGGATCTGATGAAATACCGTCGATCATCAGTCTGGTATAGGTCGTATATTTCGGCAAAGAAATCAGATCATTGACACTTGCCATTTCTTTGAATTGTCCCGTGATGATATCTGCATCATCTTTTCCTAAGGTAAATGCAACTGTTGTACCTACATTTCCAAAGATGGCATCTTTTGTCTTTTCATCGAGCTGTGCAGTATATTGGTTGGCGACGATAAGTGCTAACTTATATTTTCTCGCTTCTGAAAGGATAGTCGCGAATGATTCTGACGCGAAATTCTGGAACTCATCGATGTAGAGATAGAACGGTCTTCTTTCATGCGCTGCGATATTCGCTCTGGACATGGCATCGATCTGGAATTTCGTTACGAGCAATGATCCGATCATATTTGCATTATCTTCTCCGATCTTTCCTTTTGAGAGATTGACGAGCAGGATTTTTCCTTCATCCATCGCATTTCTCAGATTGAGTTTTGTTCTTGGCTGACCAAAAATATTTCTGACCAATTTGGACGAAAGGAATTGTCCGACCTTGTTGGTGATAGGACCGATCGCTTCTTCCCTCTGTTTTGGCTGCCATTTATTGAATTCGCCTGTTCGGAATTTCAGGACGACTGGATCCTTGATATATGACATCACTTCCGTGCGGAAGTTATCATCAATAAGCATTCTCAAAATATGCATGAGTGTCGCGTTCGGATAATCTACTAGCGAAAGCGCTACATTTCTCAATATGTATTCCAATCTTGGTCACCAGCTATCGCCGAAGAGTTTCTTGAATGTGGAAACAACACCTGATGCGATCAGGTTCTTTTCTTCTTCGGTCGCTCCTTGTAGCAGATTGAATCCGATAGGGTAGTCCGTATCTCCTACGTCGAATAGGATGACATCATTGATTCTATGTGTCGGAATATGTTCCAATATATTGTCTACAAGTTCACCATGCGGATCGAGCAATGCGAGTCCATTTCCAGCTGCCATATCGCTTTTGAGAAGGTTCTCTATGAACGTAGATTTACCGGTACCGGTTTTTCCTACGATATACATATGTCTGAATTTATCTTCTTCCTTGATTCAAAATGTTATTTTTTCTCCTCTATAATCGGTGTATCCGAGTACCGTCAATTTTTTTGGATCGGTATTTTTTGTCGTAGGCATGTTGGTAGGATATGCTAGCTTCCTGTAAAGGGTGTATTCTAATCCTTTGACGAAATTTTCCATCGTCGGGATGTGAAAGAAATTCACCGCTTGGGAATGCATCATGCCGTGAAATTTTTCAGATGTCTTTATTTTTATTTTTCCGTTGGAGCTGAATGGAGCGAATGCTGCTACGATATTTTTTTTGAGATTCTCTCTGGCGTATTGATCTTTGGTCATGATCTTGTAACTGAATGATCCGTAGATTTCTGGCTTTTCTTCCTTGGGTTTTTCTATCGGCGTTCCGTCAGGATTTTTCTTTTTTGGTTCTCGGATCCGTTTGAAAATAGCATTCATATGTTGCAGAAAATTCTTCTCCAATTTGAACGTATAGGTAAAATAGATATCGAGCCTGGAATTTTGATCGACCATATTGTAGAGAGAAAAAATACCGTTCATAGGATCCATGTAGGTACCGCCTCTAGTGAATTCCTCTTTGGTAAGTAAGGTCCCTTCTTTGTCGAATTGCAATCGTTCTTTTCTTTGCGCTATCGGAAACGGTTCTTTCATCTCCTGGATATCTGAAGTAGGGAAACTCGTGTAGAACGTATTCTCGAAATAGGTTTTGAAATCTCTTGGTACTCCTACATAGAGTTTGATATCTATCGCATTTCCGCTGATGATGAACTTGATGTGTTTTTTCTTGAGGCTGATGATATTTTTGCTTATAGTATCTCGATGGTTTACTCCATGATCGTTGTCCTTGAATGGTTTAATATGAAAAAAAACATAGCCCTTGCTTTGTTCTTCGGAAATTTGCGTTCCTGGTATTTTTTGGGTGATGTTTCTTGGTTTGGTTGTGGTCGCTCAGGCAAGCATTTTGCCTAGTTTCTCTGCGTGTTTTAACATTTTGTTTGGGATAGTGCTAAAGTTTCAAAGGAGATACAGTTGAAACTGGTATTTCTTTATATGTCAATATTATACATATTTTGAGATAAAAAGCAAGTATTTATAGAAGTTTGTTTTTTCTTTTTTTTAGCAACCTTCTCTTCGTTTCCCCTTTGACTTCGCAAAGGACAAGTCCTCCTGTCAGAGGAGACTTCAGTAAAATCACACTCCTCTCTGACAGGAGAGGTGGGGTGAGGTTGTTCGCGAAAAAGCCGAAGAGGAGGTTGACTACGACACTCTTTTGCTTACATTCACAGCATGTATCTCTATAGCTTCGATCGTTTTTTTGGCTTTGATAAGGTGTGTCTCTTGGGAGATTCTGGTAAGAAAAAAATCAAAGCGGGTGATCTGTTGGTCTTTTGAAACCAATATTTTCTCGCGTTGGGTGACAAGATATCATTTCCTGAACAGTATGGACACTTGGAATCTGTAAAAGCCGAATTTATGTACAAACAATTTTTAACACAATCTACGCTGGATCTTCTTCATCGGATGGTGGAGACGTACTATACGACCTACAAATCTGTGATCAGACTTTTCGTCACGAATGAGATAGAGAAACTTCTTGAGCGTGAAGGAAAACTTAAAGCTCAAAGTTCAAAGCTCAAAGTTGTTGTGCAATCTTCAAGTTTTTCTTTGGCTGTTGAAGGGCAGACATTGATTGTCTTTCCTGATTTATGGACGATGTTTAATTCTACTACAGAAGACTTTCGTGAAAGTGACGGAGTAGCGTTTTTGTCGGCGATGCATACCGAGAAACAGAAAGATATACATCGATGGGAGATCAAAAAGTGAATGAAATCAGTCATATTATGTACGTATGCCGAGATATTTCAGGATTATCATAATTTAAAAAAAATCATATTCATCGATCCGCATAAGCGATATTACGCCAATCAGCAGGACCCGAGATATAAGGTGGGGGATGTGCTGGAGGAGATGAAAAAACTGTATGGAGCTGAATTAGAAATTGTCTGAGTATAAAAAAATCCAGGATATACCTGGAATTCTGTAAATTTTTTTGCTAGTGTTGTTTTGCTTTTACGATTTGGAATCCTTTCCTGATTTTGAACTCGAATGGACAAGGTATTGTCTTGGTCCTTTTCGAAATCATATAATCCAAGAAGCTTTTTAGGATTTCAGCGGCCATACAATTCATATCATCATTGATGGCTGACCATATTGCCTTTTCGAAGAAGTTTAATTCGCCGATAATCTCATCTTTTTCTTGAAGAGGTGTTGGCGAGTCAATAAAAGGAACAGTCCCTTCGATGAATTTTCTTAGAAATTCGTATGATAAAAGGGAAATCCCTAATTCATTACATTGTTTTGCGTCCATATTTTTTTGTTTTATTCTATGAATAGAATATATATATTTTTATATTAATGTCAAGTAAATGTTTTTTCGTGGTTGGATGCACTGTGTGTTTTTGTTATCAAAAATTTCTGAGTATAAAAAAACACCTCTCTGGAAAGCCAGAAGAGGCGTGCTCGTTACGATTCTGAGCCAGGGAATCTCACGAGATTAACAATGAATAAGTCCTAATTCTTTGATTGCTTCATCAGCGTCTACTCCTTTGTGATAGAGTTCTCCTAGATATCCAACCTTTTTGTCGAATGCACATATTTTTATCACACATGCAATTAGAATATATCCACATATCATTATGATATACATGAGGCTGAATAATGGCTTCCATTCAAAGTAGAATGACGCATAGAATGCTATCGCTGCGAACAGAGCAGGCATTATTATTAATAACAGATCCTTCACCAAAGAACTTATCAATAAGTTCTTAACTTCAACAAATTCAAAATTTCTCATGGTATTAACAGTTTAGGTACTCTTCTTATATTTATTTTATTTTTAATGTCAACTATATTTTCTTTTTTTTCTAAATTAGAAAGGGTATAGTGTGTCTTTCTTTTTGTGGATTTGGTAAATTTGCTGTTTCTGAATATACTTAGATGTACTTTATTTATTACCTATTGTTATGAGTGCATGAAGATTCCATTCTAGACGAAAAGTATATTTCCAAGGGTTGTTGGTGATATTCGGCTTATCGTTGATTACATTCGGCTATTTCAAGGTCGATATGTTTTTGATGAATCAGAAGATAACCGATAAGCGCGTGGTGCTTGAAGATCAGACCAAACAGCTTGATTCGTATAAACTGCTCACGGGATATAATAAATTACAGGCAGTTAAGATCTTGGAAGAAAAACAAATCACTATGCCGCGATCTGATTACATCACCAAAGTCATCCAAATGCTTGAAGATATGAAACAGGTCGATACCAGTTCCACGGATAGCATCATCCTTTCTGACTTCAATGTCAGCTTGGATAAGATTACGCTCAAAGGGCAGGTTTCCAATCTTTTGCTCTTGTATTATTCCAATGCCAATAAGGGGATTGTTTCCCTCATAGATAGGTTTTCAAGTTTGGATTTCGTCAAGAATATCCGTATCCAGACCTATGATAGAGTGAGCGAAAGCAATTTCTATGAATTCGTTTTAGAAGCTAATGTCATCAATGATGCAGGAACAGGAAACACAGCAGAATAGTCAAATCATCGATCGTTTGCTCGGTGAACAACAGCAGAAAAAATCCGTTGAAATCGATTCGCTCGCGGAAGATTCTCAGGTATTGATCACGACGTCGAGAGTCGTCAGTATCAGATATAGGATTTATTTCGTCGTATTGTTGCTTGTCCTTGTGATTTTCGGCAATAATATTTTGTTGCCTGCGCGAGACGATTATCAATCGACCAAGATCGAGGTGAGCGATATTAATATGCAGATCACGAGTTTCGAAACAAAAAAACTTCAAGCTGATGCAGACAAAGCGTTGATCCAAAAGGTGGAGAATCAGCAAGATACGATCATCTCTTGTCTCAATACGAGGACCAATTGCAGCTCTATAGATGCATCGTTGAGGAATAACTTCTCGTTCGCGAGATCATATATCCAACTCAATAATCTGACTGATCCGAAAATGTCCGTCAACGAGAAAGTGCTGCTTGCCAATATCAATGAGTATCTTTTGAGGGATCCTGCGACGAAAACTAAAAACGGTGTTATCAACAAGATCGCTATAGGAGAACCTAAACAATTCTTCTGAAACCTCTACTACGTTCCGCTCAAGCTCAATATCACTTTCGATACCAAGGATGTTCTGCTTTCTTTCATCGACAATGTGGAAAAAAGAGTCCTTGCTGATGAACATTATCGTGTCCTCTACAAGATCGACAAAGTGAATTACGATATCGCTAATTACGCTGAACAACAACAAGTTGACGTAGATTTGAATGCATATTATTATACCGACTAAATTTAGAATTTAGCAATATAAAAAATTTAGAATTTAAAATTTAGCATATATATGACAGAAACAGAAGAACAGAAAACACAAGAGTATAAACCGGGTCCGATCGATGGTATGATCGTATCTACATTGCAATCCATGGACAGAGGAAGTTTTTGAACCAAGGATAAGATTCTCTTTTTCAAGGAATTGGCATATCTCTTGAACGGAGGAGTCTCTTTAGTAGATAGTATGAATATCATCGGTGAAAGTTCAGATAACTATGCACTCAAAGAAATCTCCAGAAATATCTTGGCATTTTTGCGCAAAGGTAAAAGCTTTTCATATGCGCTCAATAGACTGCCTGATTATTTCGATCAGGGCGATTACACCATCGTCAAGGCAGGAGAGATGTCCGGTAATCTGCCTATGATCCTGCAATCATTATCCAATGAATATGTGTATATCAAAGAGATGAAAAATAAATATATTTGAGCATTGATGTATCCTATGATTCTTGTCGTCATTTCTATCGTAGCGGTATTCGCCTTGTTCTTGTTGGTTTTGCCTGGTATTTTCTCTATAGCGACAAGTTTCCAGAATCTCGAATTGCCATGGATTACCAGAGCTTTACATGATACTTCGGTCTTTTTCCAAACACAACGGAAACTCATGCTTGGAATTATCGCTGGATTATGACTTGTCGGTGGCGTATTCTTCTCTACTGATCTCGGAAAGAAAACTCGGTTCAGTATCTTGCTCTGAATCCCGTTGATTGGTAAGATGACAAAATATTTCTATCTCGTAAAATTCTGCAGATATACCAAACTGATGATGGCTGCCGGCATGAATTATCTCCAGACTTTTAGTTTGCTTAGGGATATCCTCGGCATCTCTGCGTATCAGAATATGATCGAACGTGTCGTCACGGGATTGAACAAATGAGAAACCATCTATTCTACTTTACAATATGAAACAGATCTGATTCCTTCCGATGTAGCTGTGATGATCAAGGTCGGCGAGGAAACGGCGAATCTTTCCAACTCTTTGGATAATGTCCTCAAGATGTATGAGGAGGATCTCAATGTCCTGATCGGTCGTTCGTCCAAAATCATTGAGCCAGTTATGTTGGTCGGTGTCTGAGGCGTGATTCTTGTCATCGCATTAGGAATCTTTGGATTGATTTTGCAGATCATGGAAGGTGCAGGATTATAAAATGAATTCAGAATGCAGAATTCAAAATTTAGAATGTAGAATTCAGAATTTAGAATGTAGAATTTAGAATGTAGAATGTAGAATTCAGAATTTAGAATTTAGAATGTAAAATTCAGAAATAGAAAAACTGTCGGTGAAGACAGTTTTTTCGTTGAAAGCGAAAGTATAATGATTACATATGCATAGTGATTTATATTCGTTTATACTATGAGAAAAGCATTTACGCTTATAGAGATAGTCATCGTATTGTTGGTGATCGGCATATTGATGGGAGCGACCATGAGGTTCTGATCCAATCGTATCACGGATCTCAAGGCACAGACGATCAAAGAGCAATTCGTCGGGCGATATAACGATCTCTATAGTCAGAATATGACCTCGAGTTTCCACAATGGACAGAAATATGAAAAGATGACCGTCGTTCTTGGACAGCCATTCTTTTATCTTTTGGATGCGGCATCATTCACTGACTCGATTATCACGTGATATCAGCTGACCAAGTTCCGTTTCCAGCCTGAAGGAACAACTTTTACCACCGCCAATCTTGTGTTTGCTCCGTATAAGCTCTGATGCAATATCTTAGATAACGACAATCCATGAGATCGTCTTTATTTCGATTTTATCGTTCCTGAGAACGGCAAAAAATATTGTTTTGAAATTCCTTCAGAAACCTGTAAATTAATCGAAAATCGTTGTGATTAATTGAAAAATTTAGTTTATGAATCCATATATGAAAAAGAAATCTGCATTTACGTTTATAGAAGTGATCATTGCGATCTCTGTTTTTGCTGTAGGCGTGCTTGCGGTTTTGCGTCTCATCACCCAGAATCTTGTGACTTTGGATATCACGGAAGCGCGTACGACCTCCACATTCCTCGCAAAGGAATGAATAGAGCTTGTCTACAATATGAGAGATTCCAATATCCAAAAATCTTTGCCGCGGGATTGTGTCATGTATACTGAACTTGAAACGTGAGATTGGAATGAAATAGATCCTGAACATATTTGCATGCGGTATTTTGCTTCATGAACCGAAGATAAGCAAATGCTGCAAATCTCTTTTGCACCTGAAGGATATAGCTATACCCATATTGTCGAACAATGAACATGATTCGAATCATTACGGAACGATAATAGGTTGTATTATACCACCTGATCGATTGCAAATAAGGATTTGTTCCGATATTCCAATCTTCCTGTAGAAGGGCAGGAACCTACGACATTTGCTAGATATATTGTCTTTGATGTCGTTCGTGAATGAGACAAGATATTGCCGCCAAATAAAATCCTCAAAATAGAATCCCATGTTGCATACATGAAGGGAACAAAAACCGGTGAAATAGTCCTGGAAAGTTTTATTTGAAAATATTAGTGCATGAAAAGGAAGTGAATGACTTTGCTTGAACTCGTAATCGTGATGGCTATTCTCGGTATCCTTTTTGTATTGCTGTTGAGGACGTACAATCGGATTTCTACCATGGTGTTTCGTGTTCAACAAGAAAAGGAAGTCGCTCAGGAAATATTGCAGATATCTCAGACGGTCCAAAATCTCGCTGATAGAAATGCTATCGATTACACCAAATATTCAGGAGTAGGAAATACGTGAGAAGAAATGAGTTTAGTTTCTACTGACGGAATCACTTCTGTTCTCTATCTCAGCGGATTGGATGGCCAAGTGACATTGTACACCACAGGCGATTGTCTTAGTCCTAGTATAGAATATGCGTTTACCGGTGCTTGATCATGATGCTCGTTGTTTGTTGATGTCTGAGGCAAAACCAGAGAACTCATCAATTCCAAGAAAGTGCTCATCAGCGAAGTCGTTTTCAAGATCATCCCTTACGCTTCTGAACAGCAATATATAGATACAGACAATCTTTGTGCAGGAAATTATCTCCAGTGTCTCAATAGCCCATGATTCCGGATGATATTCACTGCGTATAGCGTCAATTATTGAACTCAGCGAGCCACTCATGTGCGTGTGCCGTTCCAACAATTTTTTTAATGAGTTCAGAGTTTAGAATTCAGCGTGCAGAATTTAGAATCTAATATATCTTTTATGGAGAAGAAGTGAAATATCAGCATATTAGTGATCTTTGTTTTACTAGCGTCGTCGTTGCTAGGGGTTTTGTCGATGAATTTCGTGCAGCAGATGATGAGACAATCAGCAGTCGTACATTCGTATTATAGTTCTTATTATTTGGCGAAAGCCGGCGTAGAGCTTGGATTGGCGCAGATCGTCAATCGCGGTGTGGGCTTTGAACGTGTGGTCGGTAGCGGTGATGCTGTCATGTCCGGCAATTTCCTTTGCGGAGATCGTTGTGCTTTGTCGGTATCTATTTCTGGGACATCAACGATGCTCTCCAAAGCATTCCGGCAGGGCAGCGGATGCACCTCTCCGTATGTTTTGAGCGGTGGTGATTCTGTCATCATCCCATTGTTTAGGGATGTGACTCCATGAACGGTAGCGGATATGTTTGCATCTTGAGTTGTCTATGAAAATCTTGCTCAGATCTTCAAGAATGATTGGATATCTTTCGATACGGAATTCGGCGGTGACGTCAATTTCGGTATCCTTATCTTGTCCGGCGATGATCTTTCGGAGAACGGCATCTTTTTTCAGAAATGAAATTTAAAATCCTGACTTACCGCATTTAGGGAGGCTTTTGAACAATATCTATGAACCATAGATTCCGGTTTGTATCCTTTGGATGCTCAACTAAAAAACAATTATGATAAATCTCGATTGGTAGATAATGGATACAAGATGTATCTTCTTATTTCCAATACTAGTTCTGCGGAAGAACAATTTTGTGCTTCTGTCGTCCAGCCACAACAAGCTCCTACGGTATATGTGTTGCCTACCGATAGTTTCTTTGTCAGTAGCCAAGCATCTTATGGCAATCAATATGTAGCGCTTGATGCTTCATATGCACAACCTATTCCTGGTTTCTTGTTTAGTACATATTCTTCTTTCTAGTTCGTTTTCTTGTATTGACTTTTCTTACTAAATAGATATTTTTTTTGTTTCACGAAAATAAAATCACTAAATATAAACCAAAACCAAACATTATGGAGTTAAATTCGTTAACCGCTGTTTCTCCTGTTGACGGGAGATATCGCAAAAACACCCAACAACTTGATGAATATTTTTCAGAATTTGCACTTATCAGGTATCGGTTCAAAATCGAAGTGGAATATTTCATTGCGTTGACGGAAATTATTCCTCAGCTTAGTCATTTCAAAGATCATATCTTACTTCGCGAACTTCGTTCGAAAGTAGAAAATTTTGAAATGGCTGATGCGAAACGTGTCAAGGAAATCGAAAACATCACTAATCATGATGTCAAAGCTGTAGAGATATTCTTGCGTGAAATTATGGCTGATTATCCCAAAGAACGTGAGTTTATTCATTTCGGACTCACTTCGTTCGATGTGGATGGCATGGCCAGACCGCTTATGCTCAAAGAAGCTCATGAAAAAATACTCATGCCTTCTTTGTCAGCTGTAGTGCATGAAATCGATCGGTATGCGGACGATACTATGGATGTTCCTATGATGGCATTCACTCACGGGCAACCTGCTTCTCCCACGTATCTGGGTAAAGAATTGTTGGTGTTTAGATGCCGTTTGGATGATGAGATTGAATATCTGAAACAGGTACGCCATTCTGCCAAATTCGGCGGTGCTACTGGAAATTTCAATGCACATCATGTTGCATATCCTGATATCGATTGGGAAGAATTCGCTACCAAATTCATCGAAAACCTCGGCATGAAACGCAATCGTCTTACGACGCAGATCGAACCGTATGATCATTTCGCTGCATATTGCCATGCATTGTTTCGCATCAATACCACGTTGATTGATTTTTGCCGGGATGTGTGGGAATACATCAAGATGGAATATTTCATCCAACAGCCGAAATCGGGAGAAGTAGGATCATCCGCGATGCCTCACAAAATCAATCCCATCGATTTTGAAAATGCAGAAGGCAATTTAGGATTCGCTAATGCGATGTTCGATCATTTCGCTGCGAAACTTCCTATCTCTCGTCTTCAGCGTGACCTCAGTGATTCTACAGTCATCCGTAATGCTGGCATGCCACTCGCTCATATCCTTATTGCTCATCAAGCGATTATCAAAGGTATGAAAAAATTACGTGTCGATGGCAAACCTAATGTAAATTTTGCTGTGATTGCTGCTGATCTTGAGAAAAATTGGGCAGTTGTCGCTGAAGCAATTCAAACTATCCTTCGTCGAGAGGGATATCCGAGTTCGTATGATACCCTTAAGGAACTCACTCGTACCGGAAAAAAAATCACCAAAGAGACTATCCATGCTTTCATCGACACTTTGGATGTAAGTATGAAGGTCAAACTTGAACTTAAGGAAATATCTCCTTCTAATTATACAGGAGTTCGTCCTTACTAATACATCCGGCTGGTCTTTCCAGCCGGGTTTTTTTTATAAAAAAACCCTTCGCTGTAGCGAAGAGCTTTCCCCCGTTGTATATATGTCCTAGAGTTTTCCCATAAGGTCATCAAGCTTTCCTGCTTGTTCTTCTTTTGCCTTGCCAGCAAGTTCTTCTCTGTCGATTGTTTCCATCACTGCTTGCCGTCTTTTGAGTCTCATCTCTCTTTCTTGATCGATAGTGTTTTTTTCGTTTTCGTCTTCAGCTTTGAGTGCATGAAGATTCATCTGTTCTTCGATATAGATTTCGTATAGTCTGAGAATCTGGAATGACCGTAATTCAGAAACGGTCTTTACTACGCTTTGATCTCCGCTTTTTACCGCTATATACAATTCTTTTTCTTTTTTCCCTTCCTCTTTTTTGAGTTCATAGTCGCTACTGAATGATCATATGACTAGTTGCTCCAAAAGATCCCGATCAAAGTCGTTTTTTAGTTCTTCAGGGGTCTCGTACGGTAGTGGTTCGAATTTTGAAAGATATTCTGTATATCGAGGCTGGTTCTTGATATCTCCTGTAATTGGACCAAAAAGACTTTCGTATTTTTCAACGATCTGCTTTTTCTCTGGTTTTTCCCTGAGTTCTTCAATAAATGCCTGAAAATCAAAGAGCATTTTTTGATGGATAAATAGTAAAAAATATTGTTTGATGTATTGTGTAGTGTAATTATTTCATATATCAATTCAAGAACTCTTTTCGACTCATCGGCTTTTTCCCTTCCGGTTTGAGTTGAATATCGATGACCGCTGGATGCAATGCTTTGTCTTTGAATAATGGTACTTCGTCATTGCTATTGTACAATGGTTCACTGAGTTTCAATTCTTCTATGATAATCCTTTTGTTGTCGAGCATAAAATAGATTTTGGGTCGGAGATAGAATGCGCGATATTTGTCGTAGATCGTTTCGATAGTATCGTTTCGTGGATCGATCAGTCAGGATTCTTTTTCTATTTTTCCGCAATATGTTGCTTTGTGTTCTTGCTGTGGCACTTCTCAAAGGATTTTTTTTCAGAATTTCCACAACGTATCGTTCAAAAATTTCGGACCGATCTTTTTCATCTCTTCTATCAATTCTTTCGTTGTCCGAGAGAATGGTATTGTGAATCTGAGAATGTCGATCATATTCCCTGTGTCCATGGTTGCGTCCATTTTCATGATAGTGATTCCTGTCTCTTTATCGTTATTGAGCAACGCAGATTGGATAGGTGAGGCGCCGCGGTATTTTGGCAATATCGATCCATGAACGTTGATCGGCGCAACATTTGCGATATCCAAGATCTGTTGAGGAATGATTTTTCCATAGGCGATAACTACTAACATATCTGGATTTTTTTCTTGCAATCGCTGGGCAAATTCATGTCCTTCCTCTGATTTTTCGGGATTCAATTTTGTCGGGGTTTGAATGAATTCAGAATTCAGAATTCAGAGTCTAGAATTTTTTAATTTTTTTCCGCATTGTTTAATGATATTCTCGCACATCTCCATTCATCTGCCTGCTGGCTTGTCGCATTGCGTTACGACGCCGACGACTTCGAATCTTTTATCGTTCGCTAAACGTTCGAGGAATGGTACGCCTATCGGTGCTGACGAGAAAAAGACGATTCTGTAGTGGGCTGGATCGTAGTGTTTGTGCTTGCTTGCGGTACAGTGCAAAACTCTATCTGTGGCATAAAATATCCCTGGTCGGAATCCATATCTTTTGAGAACTTGTGTACTGTATTTGCTACAATGCGGCTCATGTGCGCACACTCTTCCTTTGAGTCGAAACGATAATACTCCTTTGTCGGGAGATAATGTGTATTGGTAGAGCTTGATGAGTCGGATAGCCGGTTTAGCAAGAGCTTTATTTAATTTTCTGAAAAAATGCATCTTTTGTATACTATATAAACGGTAGTGAGTGTAATTACTTTGAATAAAAATACAAAGAAATTTTTCCGTTTGAATTTGGATGATGAAACGATAAAATAATTATGCGTTACAACGCGACTTTTTCACGACCATTATCGATTGCCACTATGTTGCAGAATGTCTACTTATTTACCGGGCAGGAGACCTATCTCCTAGATAAAGAAATCCTGAGATGGAAGGAGAACTTTCTCGTAAAATTCGGTTTGGAAAGTGTTTTTCATTTTACTCTGGATAATCTCGATATCGGTCAAATCAAACAGGCGATCTATCATAGCTGACTCTTCACTACCAAAAAACTCATCCTGATCAATGGGTTGCCGCTTGATGCTACGACCAAACTTGGAGAAGATAAGAATGAGCAGTTGGCGACATTTGTCGATGCTTTCGTCAAAGCGGAAGGTAAAATACCTGATGATTCTTTATTGGTCTTTATCAGTTCTACTCCTGACAAAAGATTGAGATTGTATAAGTTTTTGGAAAAGAACGCGACCGTCAAAGAATTCAACCAGCTCAAGGGTAGTGACTTGGAGACATTCATCAAGAATGAGCTCAGCGAATTTACGATATCTCATGAGACGATACAACACTTTCTTACCAAGGTAGGATCTGATCTCTATCGTATCCGATTTGAGTGCGATAAACTCAAAACTTGGGCTAAAGTAAAACATCAAAGCGTCATAGATGAGGCTATGGTAGAATATATCGTTTTTGGGCAAGTGGAGACCGATTCTTTTTCTTTGCTCAAGGCGCTCTTTACTGATAAGAAAAAAGCGATTCATATCCTTGAAAAGATCCAGGATTCCTGAAACGATCGGAATCAGTTTGCAGGTATGTTGTATCGAGCTATGAAATTCTATCTCTTTATGATAGATCTGGATGAAAGCGGAATCCATGAAAGCAAGGATATCGCTTCGTTCTTGAAAATGAATCCTTGGCAAGTGAAGAACGAATATGCCAAGATAGCTATGTTGAAAGCTAATAAACACAATATCGAGCGTTTTTATGGCGGTTTGATAGAACTTGATTCGGCGATCAAATCCTGAAGAGTTCCTGATACCTATTTCTGGCTCGGTATAAAAAATCTTATCAATAACATACATTCTTCATAACATCTTTTATTTGCAGTGACGTCATGAGAAAAATTCTATTGATAGTCATAGTCTCATTATTGCGGATCTGAACTGCAAATGCTGGTCTGTCAGATTGATTTTTCTGTCAGGTGAGATCGACGGAAGTGGTTATTTCACTCAAGAAAGCTGGAGGATTTTACAGATGTAGCGATACCGTTGCCTCTCTTGAGAAACTTATTATGCAAACAGCTAGAGATCTGATGAATATCCAGACATATATCAACAGTTGAAGAGATAGAGATTATCGAATAGGCATCAAGACCGAGAAACTCTCTCTTTTGGAAAAATATCAGACTGCTAGAAAAAATATTCTCAAGAGTGTAGAGGCTTTTCAAAATAATCTTGTACAGAAATCCGTCTATTATTTTGTTCTTTCTATCACACCGTACAAACTCAACCTCCAGAGATCGTTGAACAAGATTGAAATGATGACCTGAACACTCCCTTCTTCATTGTCTTCTTATGCATCCTTGCTTAAGGGACAGATATCCACCATTACCTCGATTTCCACTACGCAAACGGTAGCCGAACTTATCCCTTTGCTGAAAAAATATATTTATCTCAAACATGAAATATCATGAAAATATGAATAATCTCTTCATGATCCGAAACATTGACGCTCTTCAAGTTTTTGACGAAATACGATCATGAGTATGTCGTATATTATGATGATCTCCATCGGCCGTATGGTGACAAAACATTCGATCAATCCTTGGAATTTGTAGAACAGGGCATGGCATATCTTGCGAAACAGAACGTTGACGTGCTCATCCTTCCTCCTATCTATGAACTTTATATAATGCAGAGTTCAAAATTCAGAATGCAGAAGAAAAATATTCTGCCATTATTCACTTCTTATGTCCATGATTATTGTTTCACTCATTCGCTTGTGGGCAAATACTGAATACTCGGTGATTTTGCTGATATAGATAAGGCGCAATCACTGCTTCAGAATTTGGAGAAAACCTATACACCGACCGCCAGTCAGAAAACTACCAGGAAGTTCCATTCACCGTTTGCTTATCGGGCCAAGGAAGTCCCTTTGCGAAAACATTATCTCACGGATCTTTCCTATTCCCATATCCTCGTCAACAAAATCATTAAATTTGATCTGAGATATTTCAAGGATGCAATGGTCGATACGCTTATTCCTTTCAATTACGGATATTTCCATTACCAGCCCACGATTACCAAATTCCTTAATTTCAAAAAGATAAGATTCCATAAGTTAGAAAATCTTGAACAGATTTTTCAGGGATTAACTATTGCGGACACATGACAAGGAACAACAACCTATTCTGTCACTGTGGCGTATACGTGACATCCAGAATTATTGAAAAGAGAAAAAAGAGTAATATGGCTTCTTCAGAGAGGAAAAAATGTAGAAATTCAACGAAAAAAAATTTAGCATATAGCATCCCCTATGACTTTGGAAACGTACAGAAAAAAAATAGATCAGATAGATCATCAACTTATCGATCTTCTTGCTCAAAGATTCACGGTTGTAAAATCCATACGCGAATATAAAAACACTCATAAAATTCCTCCTTTGGATCTTTCCAGATGGGCTAGTGTATTGGCTTCCATTAAAAAATTTGCCAAGAAAAAATGATTATCCGAAACGTTTGTCACTGATCTTCGAGAACGTATCCACAAGGAATCCTTATTGTTGCAAAAAATAAAAAAATCCGCCTAGGCGGATTTTTTTTATCCTCAAGAGAGATTATTTCTTGATCTTGACTGCAGCTCGTCCAACCAATTTCTTAGCAGGTTTTTTAGCAGCAGGTTTTTTTGCCTTCTTAACTTTTTTAGGAGCTTTTTTCTTGGCAACCTTCTTAACTTTTTTAGGAGCTTTTTTCTTAGCAACCTTCTTAGCTGGTTTCTTAGCAGCTTTCTTAGCTGGTTTTTTAGCAGCTTTTTTAGCAACTTTCTTTACAGCTTTTTTAGCAGGTTTCTTAGCAACCTTTTTAGCAGCTTTTTTAGCTGGTTTCTTAGCAACTTTTTTAGCAACTTTCTTTACAGCTTTTTTTGCAGCTGGTTTTTTCTTTGCAACCATTGTGAGTAGATAATAAGAGAATAAAAAAGAGATATAACACATCAGATATATGCTATTTAGTAGTAATTGCAAGAGAAAATGAATGAGAAGAAAATTTTTTTTTGTAATGTGTATCTATTGCAATCACTCTTTTTACCTAGTATTTCCTTGCTCTTATTTTTTTGCAAAAAAACCTTTTCAAAAAAAATAAAAAAATAAAAAATTTTTTTTAAAAAAAACCGGCAACGCCGGTTTTTCCCATAGAATGAAAATTTACATTATTTCTTGCATTTGCAGCAGCATCCTTTTTTAGCAGCTGTTTTTTTAGCAGCAGGTTTTTTTGCTGCCATTTTTTTCACTGGTTTCTTGACTACCATGGTGAATGAGTGATGAAAAGATAAAAAGGGTATAACAATATTGTTAATATGCTTTTATATTATACATTCAAGAGTAAACTATGGATATCGATTGTCGCTATATCCAGTCGGTATTCATTGTGATTATCGGTAAAATATTATTTATCTAATAAGAGGACTAAAAATACAAGCCTAAACTGAGTATTCTCCGTTTTTCTCTGTCTGTTATTTCTTCGGTATAAAATTTGACAAAAATGCCTGTTCTGGATATACTTAGATATGATTTTTACCTGTTTATTGTTTGTGCATGGGTATAGATATGACTGCATTCAAAGATGTGGCTAAAGATGCTGCTATCAATTATGGTAAGCAAAAGGCCAATGAGACGCTTACCGATCAGGAAAAATTCACTGCGACGCTTGAAAAGATCAAAACCAATAACGGATTCAAGAAAATCAAGGGAATCCGGGATTCTTGTGACGAGAGCGATAAGGAAAAAATATATAAAGCTGGTCAGCAGATGGGAAAAAGTATTCCTGAAAAAATTCTTGATCCTTTGGGATTGGGTATCGTACAGACGACCAAACAGGCCGATCCGACATTGGCTACCATCCAGATGCTTCGTTACAAAAACAATAAGATCAAATGACTGAAGGCGGTATGTCCTCCACAGACATTTGAAACTACTATGAGATTCATGGTTCAGTTAGGATTATTGGATGCTCCTCAGAAGGTCACGCCAGAATCTATGCTTTCTGATCTCCAGAGCGATACAAAATCCGTCAACATGAAATTAACCGCTTTTGAGGCCATTGCTACAGTAGTCCCTTATTTGAGGCCGTTATTGCCGTTTATTCAGCTATTGAAACAATATGTAAAAAAACTTTGAGAGGCTAGTGTCCAAAAAGCCATGGTCAATCAGCTCGCAAAACAGGAAGCAGTTACTTCACCTGAATACAAGGAAAATAAGGTAATCAAGACAACCAAAGAATGAACGACTGTTTTGGGCACTAATGTTCAGGAAGAGAAAATCAAGGAATATATCGTTGATAATCTTTCCACCAAGTCTTCAAAAAAGACAAACGATCCTGGTGTCTCCCATGAAACTCAGCAACAAGTGAAACATGAGAATGCAGGCACTCCTATGCCCAAGGAAGATGCTGTAGAAAAAATAGCTCAATAATATCTTTTATTATTTATCATATATGCTTATGAACACGCTAGAACAACTTAAAGAATCCAAAGAAAAAAAATCTTCTCAGACTCCTGAGGTTGAGAAAAAAGTAGATTCTTCCTTAGTCAAGCAAGAGACTAAAACTGATGAGACTGTTCTCAACAAGGACGTAACTTCTACGGAGCAACAAGAAGAGGAACAGGCGAAAAAAGATACCCAGGAGATGTTCCAGGAACAGAAATTGAAGGACTTGAAGAGTATCGAAGATGTTCAGAAAGCGACGGAAAATTATGGTAAAATCATGGATAAATATGGTGTGGATACGGTCCTATGATGGCTTCCTGGCGGTGATATGGTGTCAGGAGCGTTCAGTACATTTTTCTTTATCTATCAGTGAGGTAAGCTCCCTAAAGGAAAAAATCTTCCTTGGATCGATAGAGTGAAAATTTTTTGACTTCAAGCTGTAGATTCCTTTGGTAAACCTGTAGGTAAAATAGCGTCTGCAGTCTATCTTGCTGCTCAATGAGCTGTTCTGGGTATGGCATTGGGTCCTATCGGTGCTGTTGTTGGATGAGTCGCTTGATGAGTAGGCTGATATCTGGTTTGAAACTTCTTGTTCGATTACTTTTTCAAAGCGAATAAATGGTCTGCTAAAATCTTCAATAAACATTGCGAAACATTGAAGTTGGAAGCACAGAAACAAGGCATGACTGCTGAAGAAATAGCTGCATTGGAAGCTGAACAAGCCAAACTTAGAGATCGTTTCTCAAAAGAAAAAAGCACCTTCCAAAAAACCAAAGAACATGTCTCTTGAATGTACAACAAGGGAAAAACTAATTATACATCCTACAAAGATAAACAAAAAGAGAAAAAAGAAAAAGATGCTGCATAGTCGCAATTTATCTATTGATGCTATCTTCTTATGAGCGAAACGCTTAGTATAGAGCAATTACAGGCACAGGTTGATCAGGTTAGCCTTGATCTTACTGACCTCAAAAAAGAGAGTTCTGATGATATCATCAAAACTAAGACTGCTGATTTGCAAAAAAAAGTGAACACAACAAAAGACAATATCAATCAGAGGATAGACGAGCTTAAATCCTTGGGTGAGACATCCCATAGCGCTGAGATCGCTAAGCTTGAAAATATGCTTACTGTTCTAAAAACTTCCAATACCGATCTCGATAATCTCAAAAAAGATGTTGTCACCACTTCTGCACAGACGGATAGTGATACAGATAACGATACAGATACTTCCAAGGACGAAACAAAAGATGAAACAAAAGACAAAGAGGATACTAAGGATAAAAATCGGTTCAAAAGACAAATCGATGGTTTCTCCGATAAGACAGAAGAACATCATTGATGGAAAAATACTGCTCGTATAGCATGAGGCGTCGGTATCCTTGCTTTGGGTATACGATGAATCAAAAAACTTTTCGGCAAAAAGAAAGACGAGAACGTAGCAGCTACTGTCACTGATAAAACCTGAACAGAAACGACTCTTGATGATACCTGAACAGAAACAACTCCTTCGGCTACAGCTCAAGAGAAAAAGAAAACGAGTTTTGGCTCCAAAGTATGGAAAGTCATCAAATACGGCTGAATTGCAGTAGGATGATTCTTTGGCTTGAGATGGCTTATCGGCAAAGGCGGAAAGGATATTCTTGATTGGACGGGTATCAGGAAAAGACCTGATGCACCTGATGTCAGCGCTGACGATGCAAACAATACCATTACCTGATTGGCTGCCGGTATGGAATATAGTACTGATAACGGAAAAACATATACCGCATTTGATGAATCAAACGTTCCTACGTTTCCTGGTGTGAAGAAAATTCTAGTGAGGACAGCAAAAACGGATACGACACCGGAAAGCAAGACTAAGGAAATCTCTTTCACTGCCGCTGATGCAGGTCCTACTACGCCATGATATGAGGCGGAATATGAAACATTGGATGCTTGAAAAAAAGCTCAATATGGAACTTTGGAGACGCATGTCTCTACGCTATATGATGATACCATGAAATCCGTGAATGATAAGATCAGGATTCCTCCGTTACTTGTCCGCAAAGACGCTTCCCTTTCTACATGAAGCTCTTATGCAAGCATCATGTATATGCTTGATGAACACTATGGCACTATGGATAAGGTGTTGCATGATGATTATTTCTCGAAAGTCGAAAAGAAAGCGGATTTGGTCGTAGATGATATCGTTGAATTCCTCAAAAAATATCAAGACAATAAGATCGTCGGCGGTATGTGCACTACCATTGCTAGTCGGCTTGAGTCATATCTCAAGAAATGAGGCTTTGATGAGACTTCGCTCAAGGCGAAATTGAAGGACGATCCTAATGCGCTCGCTCAGTTGAAGGTTTTGATTAAGAAAATAAGCGTTGTGAGATTCTTCGTATCTGAAAAAAGAAAGATATATGAGCAACATTTAGAGCAAAATGATGTCGATGAAACAGGCACTACCCCTAGTACGTTGACCGATACGTTTGATGGCGTGAGATTTGTGTGAGCAAGCGAATCAGATGTCTCATTGTATTCGACACTAAAAGACAATAATCTTCTTGACTCGAAGATCTCTACTGAGACTCAGGCTGGCATCGATCTCAATAAGGCTGCTCAAACATTGCAGAAAAAAATAGAAAGCACTGAATCAACTTTGGATTATTCGTGAAAGAGATGAAAAATAAAATATGACTATACTAACGGGGAATTACAAAGTCGAGATAATACAACTGAAATAGAGATACTCCCTAGTGGTGTATCGTCTTTTACTACTCCTACAGTTCAGCATGTTATCGATAATATGCCTGAATCAATCAAACCTAAAGATTATGTCTTTAGAATAAAGGATCTCCCTGTACGTCTTACTTCTGCAGATGAAGCTGTTTGGCTTGCTAATTTTATTAACAAAATGATGTATGATTATGGTTCGACATTTGCAGAAAAATTAAAGAATAATGCCAGTGGTGATTGTTTAGGACGATTTAACTCATATCGTGGAAATTTTAATAAGGATGTACTTTATCCTGGTATTTATGAAGCAGAACATGGACGAGAACTTTGGAATCCTTTTCATAATGCTACTCGTGTATTGTCAAAATCGACTTTATATGAAAATTGTCCTGGTTGGTGAGATGATGAAGCTGAGGCTTTGGTAGCATATCTCAATAAGAGGTTTAAAAAACTTGCTGGTTAATAATATATTTTCCATTGTTTTATAGGATAAATTTACTATTATCGATGAGTTGTCCGCCTTGGCGGATACTTATTTTAGCAATTTCGAAAAAAAACATGTTTGGGAAACTCATCAATTTGATAGCTGGTGATTATAATCAGAAACAGCTCAATAAACTCCGACCTATGGTAAAAAAGATAAACGAATTTTTTGTTGAATTTGATTCGCTTTCTGATGAACAAATCAAAGCTAAGACTCAGGAATTCAAAGACAGACTCGCAAAAGGCGATACTTTGGATGATCTTTTGCCTGAAGCATTCGCTACGGTAAAACAGGCCTGCAAGAGAATGGTGGGTTCAGAAGTTGAAGTAAAATGAGAAAAACTCATCCGAAATATGGTTCCTTATGATGTTCAGATGTTATGAGGTATCATATTACATAAATGAATCATCGCTGAGATGAAAACCTGAGAAGGAAAGACATTGGTTGCAGTCGCTCCTGTCTATCTCAATGCGTTATCTGGTAAATGAGTCCATGTCGTTACGGTCAATGATTATCTTGCTTCTCGTGATGCACAATGGATGGGACATGTCTACAATCGATTGGGACTTAGTTGTGGTTGTGTGACCAAGACAGTTTCTTTGCAAAAAAGAAGAGAGGAATATGCAAAAGATATCACGTACATTGAAAATTCAGAACTTGGATTTGATTATTTGAGAGATAACCTTGTAAAATCTATGAATGATAGATCTCTTGTCTGGAGACCTCTCAATTATGCTATCGTCGATGAAATCGATAGTATCTTGATTGATGAAGCAAGAACTCCGCTGATTATTTCTGAGCCCAATGCTGAAGCTACCGATAAATATATCTACTATGCTCAGATAGCTAGAGGTTTGACTCCTTGCACAAGCAAGAAAAAAGTATCTAAGTGATTGCTACAAGAATTGCTGACTGAAGGAAAATCTGGAAAAGATCAAGAAGAAGATGGAGATTATTATATTGATGAAAAAACAAAGACTGCTGCGCTCAGTGGAAGAGGTATCGCAAAGTTGGAGGAGATCCTTAAGGTAGAGAATCTCTACAAGGATTTGTGATACGAAGAGATTCATCATATCGAGAATGCTCTTCGTGCACAAGCTGTCTATGAAAAAGACAAAGAATATATCGTCAAGGATAATGAAGTCTTGATCGTTGATGAACATACAGGTCGTACGATGCCAGGAAGAAGATTTTCAGAATGATTGCATCAAGCTATCGAAGCAAAAGAGTGAGTCAGAATACAAAGAGAATCTAAGACGTTAGCTACCATTACGTACCAGAATTTCTTCAAACAATACAATAAGCTTTGTGGAATGACAGGAACTGCATTGACAGAGGGAGAGGAGTTTGAGAAAATTTATGAACTTTCTGTTTTGGAAGCTCCTACCAATAAGCCTACTATCAGAGTCGATAGAAATGATAAGGTCTATTACAATGAGTCTGTTAAATGGAAATTCGTCAAACAACATATCCAATTCGCTCATGAAATAGGACAGCCTATCTTGATTGGTACTGCGAATATCGCGACATCAGAATATGTTTCCAGAATGTTGGAAAAAGATGCTATCACGCATTATGTCTTGAATGCAAAGTTCCATGAACAAGAAGCGCATATCGTTTCCCAGGCCGGAAAATTCAAGAGTGTAGTCGTCGCTACCAATATGGCCGGTAGAGGAACGGATATCAAGCTTGAACAATGACTCAATGAAAAACTCGCTGATAATTATGCAAAACGGGTCAAAAAACAGATCGTTACTGAGAAGAAATGAGTGTCTGTAGATATCTATTCGTCTGTGGAATTCGAACTTACTATGGATGGTATCAGGCGTGTTTTGGGTATGAGCGATGAGTTGATCAGACAAGCCGAAAGCGATCGAGTGAGCCATGATGGCATTATGATGAAAATAAGATTCAATAGGAGCAAAAAAACAAATACCGACGCGTTTGTAGAGATATTCTTCAAACCTGCTGAAGGTGAAGCAAAAGAAACGCTTGAACAAGATTTCCATTATGGACTTTTCATCCTCGGTACGGAAAAACATGAATCAAGGAGAATTGACAATCAGCTCAGAGGCCGTGCCGGTAGACAAGGAGATCCTGGTGTCTCTGTCTTTTTCGTCGCACTTGACGATCTTATCATGCGTAAGATGTGAGGAGAAAGAATTCAAGGCATTGCAGCAATGCTTCTTGGTAAGACAGAATTGGAAAACTTAGAGCTTACGCAAAGCCAATTCACTAGTTCTATCGTCAGATCACAGAAACAGATGGAAGGACGGCATTTTGGTATCAGAAAACACTTATTCGATTATGATAGCGTCATCAATAAACAAAGACAAGCAATCTACAAGAAGAGAGATGATATCCTAGCTAGTGAGACTGATGAAGAGATGAGAAAATATCTTGTCGAGACGATTAAACTTGAGATACAGGAAAATATGGATGATATTGTCAGCAAACAAATAGCTAATGCTCAGACACTCGAACAATCTCCTGCACAATTCCTTCGTGTCATGGACAAGGAATTCTCTTTGAAACTTGAACATAAACAATTCCAGATATTCGAAGAAATGACTTTTGATAAGCTTCAAATCGAGCTTTCGCTCTTTATGCTGGAACAGCTCAAGGCAAAATTCGCGATGATGGATGTAAATAAACTTTATCAGATCTTCAAGGATGTCTATCTCTATCATTTGGATACTTTACGGGTGAAACATCTCGATGAGATGGAGTATCTCAGAGATAAAGTAGGATTGATGTGATATGCACAGCTTGATCCGTTGATTGTTTACAAAGCAGAAGCCTATGATAAATTCCAGACGTTGCTTTATAGATTAAAGTTTGACGTGACGGCATATATTGTCGGTATCGATTTTTCTATGCTTCAGCAGCCAGCTCCGCAGATTATAGAAGTCGGTTCCCAGAGCGAGGCTGAATATCTCAAAATGTTGCAAAAGGTCGGTTCTGAGATGAAAGATGTACAGATCCAACAACCTCAACCAGCTCCTCAAAAGGTAGTCTATGAAAATACTGATGGTTTTGAGATCTTTGAAGTGGATGATAAAAATCAACCGAAATGAACTCCTCAGGTGTTCGATGAACCTATGATTCCGCAGCCAGGAGGCAAGGCAAGACCTAATGATCCATGTCCATGCGGCTCCGGCAAGAAATACAAGAAATGCTGCGGTGCTTAATATATGTTTTTGTAAGGGGCGGTTGTGAAACCGTCCCCTACCTTATATGCTAAATTGTTTGTGTATGGAATATTCTATTTTCTGATGTAGACTCAATAAATATTACCTCAATCAATGGCTCGACTATTTCCGCAGCCATGATTTTGTTGGTAATCCATATTTAATTACTACATGTGAAGTGACGGATAGAGCAAAGCAGAAGTGGGTTAAACTAGCCAAGAAAAAATTAACCGAATGATATCATATCTATATTACCGGTTGTGGCTCATTGAAGAGAGGAAAAAAAATATCTGAAAAAATCTTCTATGAAATATATCCTGACCTGCTTCCTTTTTCTGATTCGATTACGTTGCTGGGCGAATATCCTGAGCGTACCTCTGCGTTCGATGCTTCGAAATCAAAAGAGAATATCTATACGAAAAAATATGTTGTTATCCAAAATGGTTGTGATAATTACTGTTCCTTTTGTTTGACTGTCCACAAAAGGGGAGTGCATATCACGAGACCGCTTGACGATATTGTCGCTGAAATCAATCAATTTATTCAGTCTTGAGGTAAGGAAATCGTCCTTACGTGAGTGAATATCGCTGCGCGATGATGCAGCAATTCAACCAAATCGAATGAATCCCAGTTTGCATTCCTGTTGAAAAATATCTTAGAGAAGACAACAATCCAAAGAATAAGATTATCATCCCTTGGGCCTGAATACTTGGATGATGAATTCTTTGAAGTAATAAAGAATTCAAGGATTATCCCGCATTTCCATCTGTCTATCCAGAGTTTTTCGGACTGAGTATTGCAACGTATGAAGAGAAATTATAATTATGAAACACTAGGTAGAGTGCTTAGAAAAATTCGTTCATTGAAAAGAGATGTCCCTGTATCCATAGGCGCTGATATTATTGTCGGTTTCCCTGGTGAAACGGAAAAAGAATTCCAAGAGACAGAAGCATGACTAAAAAAATATATGGTAAATAAAGTACATTTATTTCCGTTTTCTGACCATCATACCTGAGAAAAAATCACGGCTTCATTACTTCCTGATCAGATAGATGCCGTGACCAAGAAACGCAGAGAAAAAGAGTTGAAAAAAATAGCCGATGGTCTCGCAGAGGAATTTCGTCAGCTTAATATTGGTATCGAACATTCTGTGTTAGTCGAGTGAAGATGATCGGGCTGGACTGAGAATTATCTCAAGGTTTCCGTAGATCCGAAGCACAAAAGAGGGGATATTATTCAGATTGTTTTCTAGTTTTCTAGATCGATAGTTCTCAAAATTTCCAAAGCTTTCGCAATAGTCTGTTCCTGTTTCTGATACTCCAATCGGACACACATTTTGCTGATGATCCTGATTACCAGGCATGCATTGAAAATGCGCTTATCCACTTTTTTATTGCTGCCTTCTTCATATCATTCCCGAAGAGATTTGCTAAGAGGTCCTTTGTCGCCGACCATATTTTTCCCTAAGAGGATATGGAGCTGGACAGCTGCAAGATCGAGCAATGGATGGTCGATTTTCAAGTTCGGATCAAATACGGTTATAGGTTCTGTGAGCATCAAGTTATCTAATCGTGGATCCTCATGATTGAGCGATGGTTTTAGTCCTCATTCGAATTCTTTCTCGACGATTTGGATGGCTTGGTGTAATTTCTCTTGCTCATTTTCCCCCATGATGCCTTTTTTTGTGAGTTTTTTCACCCAGCGCTTCTCAAATGCAGTGTAGTAATCTTCCATAATATCATTTTCTCCTATAGCCATTTTACCATCTATCTTTTTCAGTCGACCGAATCATTCTCCTTGTATCTGAGATATTTTTCAGATAGCCATTCCTATCTCTTTGACAATCTCCTGTTCATTGTCTTTATCCAGTTTTCTTGTCGGCTTGACAAATTCCATTATGGAGTAGGGAAATTCCATTCCATTGAATTCCATGACGTCCATTTTGTAGATTTTCGGCGTTTTTACTCCTATATCTCTCCGCATATCCAGCGCTTTGGCTTCGATATGCACTTTATGATCTATCATTCCTGGAAAATCGCTGCATGATTTGAAGACATATTCTTTTCCATCATCGGTTACGATCTTAGCCACCACAGACATCACTCATTCTGTGAATATGTGGTAATCCTTGATCTTTCCTAGACCGAAAACATCTTTCCCTATAATATCTTCTAGGAATTTTTCTATATTTTTCCTGAATTCCATCTCTTTTTTATCTAGATGCTCGTGCTCGACTATTTTCTTGTTGGATGATTCTATTACCTCATAATCTTTGAAATAGATGGTCATAGGATGGCCGTTTTTTTCATCTTCTTTGGCTTGTTCTATGGCTGAGATATCTTGTTCCAGATTTTCGTTTGGCTCCTTTTCGTTACTTTTTCTGAAAACATTGATACCATAATCATAATTATCTCTATAGAGGCCGAACTTGAAATATGCTGTATTCTTTCGAATTTCTGGATGATTTGCGCTTGACGCTAATGGTCCATGATACTCGTCTTTTTCTATTTTGTCGGGATTTTTCAATGGTATTGCTTTCCCATTCATGGTGATTCTCAGATATCCATCATCCTTTCCTGAAAATTTGAATGTGTATTCCATCTCTGTTCGTTTCCCTAATATTTTTTTCACTGGTATCTCGCCTATTATTGTTGCTCATTTTTTCCCTTCTATGTCTCAGCTTGTGTTGATGTAAAACTGCATTTTCCCTCTTTTGAGCTTTTGTGCTAGGAATGGATTCTGTGATGCTCATTTTATATCGGTATGCTGTTTCCATTGTCCGATTACTAATCTATTTGCTGTCAAAGGAAATTCTTCGGGTATCATGAATTTGAATTTGCAGGTATATTCCTTTCCAATCTCTATCTTTTCTTTATCTTGGATCTCTGTCCTTTCTGATGCTTTCTTATCGCCTAAGTTCGCTATCTCCCTTTCTTTGTCTTCATCGGTAAATCGTTGATGGTTGTTGACTTGGAGTATATCTCCTCTTTTTATCATCATCTTAAATGTCCCATCCTTTTCTATAGTTACTCTGTCCGGCTCTGTTTTGTCGAATTGCCGTGTTGTTTTCCCTATAATCATTTCGGGTTTATCACCTCATTTCCTTCCTCTTGCTATATTCCCTCTCTTGTACTCGGCAATCTTATCTTGTAACCGTTGGTTCGGATTCTGTCATAAGTTTTCTAATTCTTCTTTTTTGATGGTAGCAGTAAATTCTCCTGTCTTATCAGGTAATTTTCATTTTGGTCATGTAGTTGGCGTATCGATCATTTTATCTCTCTATGATAAACTTATGCAGCAGGTGTAGCTGGTGGAGGTACTTGTATTGTAGGAGCCTGCTGTGGAGTAGGTTGAGCTGTCGGTGCTGAAACAGCTGTTTCTTCTGATCTTTTTTCCGTTATCGGTACGTGCGGTGCTTCCAATTTCGGTTGAATCGCTGCGACTTTCTCTGCTTCCGCTGCGGCTATTTTTTCCGCTTCCGTCTGTTCAGGCAGTTTAGTCTCATCCGTAGTTATGCCCAATCTCGCTTCCATCTCTGCATCTACGAATTCTCTCTTCCTTCCATATTTTTTTGCTGAATATTCTTTGAGGATAGGTACAATTTTTTTGTTCTGATAATCTTTGGTATAGATCATATTCATGCTGAATGCACGTGTAGTTGCGTTATCGATATTTAATTTGATATATGCTTTATAGTTCGCGATACCTACGATATCTTCCTGTGAAAGCACTGGTGCATATTCTTTTTCCAAGAATTCCGCATCGGGTGCACCCACTTTGAATGATTGCATCGTACCCACGTTACCGAATACCGCTGCTTTAACATCGTTTTTTCCTCCTCCTACATCGCCCAATCATTTTGGCGGTTCGAGCTGAGCGATATATTGGTGAGCCATGATGAGTGAAAGTCTGTATTTTCTCGCTTCTGAGAGGATATCTGCGAATGTTCCCGAAACGAAGTTCTGGAATTCATCCACATAGAGAAAAAAGTCTTTTCTATCTTTTTCTTCCATTCTCGCTCTTGCCATTGCTGCGGTATAGATTTTTGATACGATGATCATACCAAGCAAGTTCGCGTTCAATTCACCGATCTTACCTTTGCTGAGATTGATGATGAGAACTTTTTTGTTGTCCATCACGTCTTCAAATTTGAAAGCTGATTTTGTCTGTCCGATGATGTTCCTGATCAATCTATTCGTATTGAACGATACAAATTTTGCTGAGAAGTATGGGATGATCTCTTGTTTCTCTCTGTCTCCCATAGCATTGAATGTTCTATCCCGCCGATTCTTTACGGTAGGGTTCGTTATCTTTTTGATCTTGTATTCCCTATATCATTCATCCGTGAAGAGTCTTACAACATCCAAAAGCGTCGGTCTGTCCTCGAAGTCTTCAAGTAGTGTCAGTGATCAGTATTTGAAATATTCTTGCAATCTCGGACCGAAGATCTCTGGTCAGAACATTTTGATGAATATTTCTGTGGCATCATTGACGACTCTATCTGCCTCATCTAAGATATTGATTTCAAACATATTCAATCCCATAGGTCTTTCTTCATCGCCTGCATCAAAATAAATCACGTCTTTTGCTCTCTCTTTTGGAATATATGCCAGCATATCTTCCGCGAGATCTCCATGCGGATCTATTAGACAAATTCCATCTCCATTTCGTATATCTTGTCTCGCTATCGTCTGCAAAAATACGGATTTTCAGGTACCTGATTTTCCTATACAGTAATGATGTCTCATCCTATCATCTCTTTTCATATAGACGGGTGAGAGCGTATTTCTGAAGATATTCGTTCCTATGAGGATCGCATCTTTGAAAAGCTTATATCCTAGACCTTTTTTTTGTACTACCGTTTTTACGAATTTCTTTCCATCTTTTTCGATGATCTCTTTCCCGATGAGATCTTTTTCTGTATATTTCTCTATCGGATCAAGAATTTCTTCGTTGCGCATTATTTCGCCGGTTGCTCGATGCTTGCTGTATTCCTGGAGAATGATATCAAGTTTACCTCATTTGTAACTTTCTGCCAATACTCCTCACATAACATAACCATTCGCTTCTTTAGGAATAGGAAGATTCTCAGGAGCAGGAAGTACCTTGTATTGCATCCAAGAAATGATAGGAGAACGGTTATATGTTGCATCAGGGAAATGAAATAATGATGTGAGTTCGTTTATTCCGAAAGTGTTTTTTTTGAATCAGAATCTTGTGATGAAATTATTTACTGCAACTTTCCATAATGGTTTCAAAAGCCATCAGAATAAGTCTGTTTTTCCTTGCGGTTCTATCAATTCATTTCCGTATTCGTCTCCGTAGATGGTTAACGAACTTACCACTAAATCCATATTCTTCTCTAGATTTTCCTTTTCGTCGGAACTTGTGGTGATCAACATTCATGAATTGAAAAACGGTAGTGCTGATTCCTCTCCCATTGCATTGAGATAGTCTTCTTTTGCTTTGACCATACGCACCATGGTTACCGTTTCTTCTTCTTTCTTGTTGCTCAAGAGTTTTTCGCTCGGTCCATGGATGAGAAATCCTATGAGTTTCCATGGCATGATAAAATATGTCCATCGTGCATTGCTTGTTCCGCGAAGAGAAAGGTTCTTGTAAAGTCTATCTACTGCTTTTTGTGATTTTTTATTGAATCGATCTCCCAATGGTTTGATTGGAATGATAATGCTTAGGGTGTCATATCTTGAAATCTTTCCGATAGAATCGATGATATTGTTCATCGGATCATCCGGCTGCTGTTTGAAAGTCTTGATGTTGTAGAGCTGGTCTCTTTTTGGTTCTATAGGTATCACATCTGTATATCTTTTTTTGAAAAATTTTGGTTTGCTTGTCCTTTCTATCGAGCAATTAGGGAATTGCGCTGAAATAGCTCCTTCTAGCACTTGTTGATATTCTGGATACGTTCCTATGATAAAGTTGAGCTGTCATTCTTCATAATGGTAAATCATTGTCGTTTTCGGTTTATCGAAAATCTTTCTCATCAGATTCTCTTTCATGCTAAGTGCTCAGATTTTATGAAAATTGTGAAATACCAACGCCATACGTCATATTTTTTCTTTCATGTCTTTTGCTAATTCTTTTTCTTGTTCACGGTCTAGTTTGCTTTGTCCTCTTGGAAGCAATATCTTGAGATAAATAATCCTTCACGAATTGAAAACGTCGTAGAAGAATCTCAGCATATTCTTGATGATAATAAGCAATATGAGTGTCCCTATTGTAATCAATACTCCGTTTAGCGCGTATTGTCCGTATTCTGTCACTATTGCTTTCCGTCCTGTTTCTGTGCTAGTACTTGCTGTCACTTGTGTTTCTTTTTGGTCTTTTTCGCTTGGTGTGGTTGTGAATCACGGTCCTGTCGTACTTACTGGAGGAGTATAGTTTTTATGTAATAGGAAATTCTTGATTTGTGTCGTACCTCCCATGAGTTGCATACAAGTAAGTTTATTGGTCCCTCGTGCATTGCTGGTCAATTGAGAAATATTCTCCAAGGCTGCTGGATTTTTATTGTATGCGTTCTGTATCTGTTGCTCACACATTCCTAATTCCATACTTTGTTTAGCTGAAAGATTAAAGCCCGCCATGGCGGATAAACTTTTAAGCTTCAAGCTTGTGGCTTTTGGCTTATCAGTCAATTATAGCCGGAAAAACTTCTTTTGTATAAAAAAAATGGCTTTTGGATGCTTGATCTAGGCCATTTTTTGTAAAATAGTATATAATAATGGTTATTTTTTGTCTTTAGTGCTCATGGTATTGTAGATTTCTTGTCGGAAATAAGCAAAAAATGCTCTGACGAAGGAACTGGAATATGCTCCAAAAAGGATTCCAAAGAAGAAAATCCCGTACACTGTCCATTTTACGCCTCCATATTGGATGATATTGAAGAGAATTGCGAGGTAGATCAGGATAATCGGAATAGCGTAAATAAGAATAATGTTTAGGGAAAAATTAATCAGAAGAATAGTTTGTATTCTTACGTATTTGAAACTTTCTTTCATGTATTTTAAAGTGATGTCGCAACTTTGGACCAGCGCATCATAGAGTCACTTTTTTTCCAGTGTCATGATATATCTGGTATATACTTTCAAGGCATTCACTATGCTCATTACACCGAATCGGATAAGTAATAACAGTATCGTGCCATTACTATGCAATCCTCAGGAAACCATTATTTTGAGCACCGTCAGCCGATAAACGGTAGGGGAGAGGATCAACGAGATTATCCCGAATTCAAACATCGGAAAAAAGTCATCCCTTCCTTTTTTGAGCGCTTCTCTGATGCTTTTTTTTTTGTCGTTGAGATAATGAATGATAGCAGACTGTCCTATGGGATAGATAATCGAATAGGCAATGAATAGGACGATCGCTATTCCGATAACTCGGCTGATGACATGATTGGTATTGATCTCTTGGACGAAAAATTCTGCCACCTTGCCTACATAAAGGCCATTTTCGTAGTTTTTTGCAAAGAGCGTGTTGATATTGAGCAAGATAAGCAGGCTCGCTATCAATGAATGGAAAAATGATGTCGCAAAGGTTAATCTGATGATTTTGCGGTCGTTTTTCATCTCTTCGATTGAATTTTTTACGATCGATTTTAGCATGTTCGGGTTTTACTGAAAACAGCTTGAGAGGCAATAGCATTTTATTTGAAAGCCTAAAGCTAAAAATTTAAAGCTTAACGTTCTAAGCATGAATTTCTATGTGTTTTCTAGCTTCTCATGTCTAATTCATATTGCAAGTTTTGAGCAAATCCATATATATTCTTTGCTTTATTTTTTGTGTAACCCAAATGAGATTCATCAAAAGATTCATATTCATGGTGATCCTTTTAGTGATAGCGTTTTTTGCCTATCGTCTGATCAATCCTTCGTGAGCTACTTCATTGCTTTATGACCTTAAGTCTTTTGCTAATTCTAGCTTATGAACTAATTTTTCTTTGACGGAAGATGCACAAGTCGCTACCGGCGATATCTTGATAGATACGGGATTCGTTATCGATAATTCTTGAGCTCTTGAAGAGGTTTCTGATGAAGAATTGTTACTTGGGGATGTGGATCTTGTCGACACAACCATAGATACTGTTTCTATCGTTGATTCTTGAACTGACGTGCCTGTAACATGAACTATTGCCTCTCCGACGCCTTCAACGACAACTACGACGCCAAAGACTACGGTGACTACTCCAAAGACTACGGTGACCCCAAAAACTACTACGACATCAAACAACTGACTTTCTAGTAAAGATATTCGCGATATGAAAAATCTTCTCGAAAATTTTCAATAATTGTTTTTTGTTTCTATTTATCTTATCATTTCTATGAATTTAACACTCAAAACATATATCAACGACAAGAAACTTGTTGCTAAGGATGTCGTGAAAGGCTGCATGGAGAAAGCAAAAACATTGAATGCTGACTATTTTTCCTTTGTGAGATTCCATGATGACTATGTAGCTGCCCATCTCGACGAATTTGCTTCGAAACCGTTGAAGGCTGCACCTATTTGAATTAAGGACATTATTCTGACTCAAGAGTATATTACTTCATGCTGATCGAAAATACTTGAAGAGTATGTAAGTCCGTATAGCGCTACCTGTTTTTTGAACTTAGAGAAAAACGGAGGATTGATGATCGGAAAAACGAATATGGACGAATTTGCGATGGGTTCCTCTACAGAAACATCATATTTCGGCAAGACGAAAAATATCTACGGAAAAGATAGAAGCCCTGGATGAAGTTCTGGATGATCTGCGGTTGCTGTCGCTTCATGAGCGTGTTTAGCTGCATTGGGAACTGATACCTGAGGAAGCATTCGTCAGCCTGCTGCATGGTGCGGTATTGTCTGAATGAAGCCTACCTATGGTATGGTTTCTCGTTATGGCGTACAATCTATGGCTTCGAGTCTAGATCAAGTTGGTGTCTTTACGAACACTGTTGAGGATGCAGAGATCTTATTGAAAGCCATAGCTGGATTCGATCCAAAAGATTCACAGAGTGATCCGAGAGCGGATGAATTTGTAAATTCAGAATTCAAAATTCAGAGTTCAGAGATAAAAAAATTTAAAGTTTGAGTGCCGAAAGAAGCATTAGGAGAATGATTAGACCCTCAAATAAAGGCATTATTTCTTGCAACTATTGATAAACTTCGTGCAAACGATATTGTAGTCGACGATATCTCATTGCCGATGATGGCGTATGCTGTTCCCATGTATTATACTTTGATGCCTGCGGAAGTAAGTACGAATTTGGCGAGATTTGACGGTATCAAATACTGACTTCAGTCTGATAGCCTGAATGCTGATACTATACAAAAATATTATGAAAACATTAGATCCGAATGATTTGGTGATGAGGTCAAGAGAAGGATATTGCTCGGTACTTTTGTTTTGAGCTCAGCTAACTATGAAGGATATTATCTCAAGGCTCAGAAGGCAAGAGAGGAGTTGCAGGCAGAGTTTGACAAAACATTTGCAAACTATGATATTATTCTTACACCTACTACACCTGAGGCAGCATGGAAGCTCGGTGCAAAAAATGACGATCCTTTGAAAATGTATTTAGCTGATATGTACACTATCCCTGCCAATATGGCGTGATTGCCAGCCATGTCTGTTCCTATGGGTATGGTTGAGGATCAAGGGGAAAAGCTACCTGCATGAATACAACTTATGGCAGATAAGCGAGCTGAGAGCAAGCTTTTCGGGTTTGGTTGTTATCTCGAAAAATTACTTGCGTAAACAAAAGAATTAATTACAACATGGTCCGGTCGTTTAGTGGATAGGACACAACCCTGCGAAGGTTGTAACCCCGGTTCGACTCCGGGTCGGGCCGAATGAATACTATGGGTGATTAGCTCAGTTGGCTACCCCGCAGCGAGTGCGGGGCTCGTTCCACTCGGAGCGTTTTGAAAGATTATATTACTATGGGTGATTAGCTCAGTTGGCTAGAGCGTTTGCTTGACGTGCAAAAGGTCACAGGTTCGACTCCTGTATCACCCACCATCAAATCTGGCTTACTACCAGGTTTTTTTTGTTATTTTCATGTTACTTGACAAATATGCTTCAATAAATATAATCGCATCTCTATTTTTATATGTTTTGCTTCTTATGATGAAGAAAAAAGATTCTTTATCTCAGCAACATGTCGAGGATATATGATTTGAACATTCTTCAGATTCAGGCATGCTTTCAAAAAAAGATAAACTTTCTCGTAAACAAAATTTGATGAAGCTTTTTTTGACTTCAGATATCAAGAATACAAAATTATGGAAACCACTTCAGTCTGTTAAAGAAAACATGATCAAAAATTTCCATGATTGAGGCTTTGATTCTTCAGATGTAGATAAACTGTTCCGGATATATTTTAATGAACATAAGGATGTATTCATACCAAAACACCTCAAGGGACGTATTACTCATTTCAAGGTATTTGTTTCTCAAATGCCTAATAACACTAAGCTTGCTCTCCATGAATATCTCTATGTTCTTAGTAATGTGAGGAAACAAATAGATGATTTTATAGTTGCTATAGAACCACTGAAGAAAGCAGCTCATGATTATGCAAATGTGGAAATGAAAGAGGCTTTGGAAGAAGATATCTATACTGACTTTGATCGTGATGCTAAACAACAGCAGTATCGTGCTTTGGCTAAAGCGAAATTCTCTGATCTTATGCAAGCGTCGCCAGATGTATCTTATGATCGAGATCGATTCCAGCAGGGAATGTCTGTATTGCCAGATACACGACGTCTCAATACTTATAAGGATCTTACTGTTTTCGCTTTGTTAGGATTTCATTATTTTGATAAAAAAGATCTTGTATATTCTACTTTCTCTGATCAGCAGCTTGAAGAGGAACTTGTCTTTGATTTACCAAAATACCAGCCTGACAAGGTATCGCTCACTCTTGAAGAATACCTTCATCTCATAGAAAAACTCGATTTCAAGAATAAAGCATTTTCTTTCTAAAAAACTTTTTATATAAGGTAAAGCCGCTCAAATAGAAAGAAATTCAGTGAGCGGCTTTTTAATGTTTGGCTGATGTCATAATGAAATTTTTTTTACACTGGTTTAACAATTACTTTTACCGTTTGTAATTCATCCAAGAGGATGCGTTCTTTACCCACGGGTAGTGGAGCAGGAATCTCAGCAAGGAAAACAAATGTTTTCCGCGGCTTCTTCGTCTCTACAATTCCGAAGAAGTAGGTTTTCCCCCAATGGATCTGTCCTTCGAAGATTTTTTGCGGATCCATTTGCTTGAATGTTTCAGGATCTGATGCTTTAATCTCCCTGTAGATGCTGAATCCATTGATCTTAGTATTAGCAGGATGGGTGATGTAGATTTCTTCCAGGCTTGAGACATGCCATCCTAATTTTTTTGTGATTTCAAGCAGTACCTGCTTTTTTGCATCTTTTTTGATGTTGCGGGGAATCACTATCCCGCTGCCTGCTGTTGAAACAAAAATTTTCATTGGTAACCTCCTTTTGGGTCGTTTTGATGGTTAGACATTTGTTTTTGTTAACTTCATTACTGATAATCAGTTTTTCCTTGAAAACAAGGGAAAATTTTAAGATACATATTTCGTATATGTATTTATATTTTTTCGTATTTTTTCTGGAGTGAGCTTTTGTAGCTTGCTGATTAGTTTAGAATCTTCTAATTCTTTTTGCTCTATGGGAATGGTGATGCCGTCTATTGTCTTAAAATCCTTGATGTGTAAAGAAAATGGACATCTCGCCAATTTTCCTGGAGGCGTATTGCTAGTATCTAGGATGATCGCTCATTTTCTTCTTTCGTGTCCTGCTATAACATTCAATTTCGTCGATTCACTGACTTGTTTCGCTCGTTTGGTAGGAAAACTATCTTCTTTGCCTTTGCCGTAACTCATGTGTGTATCATAAAAATCATGATCCACTGCTGTGTTCAATAGGATGTAGATATGGAAACTTGCTCCTGTTCGGAGAATTAATGTTTTGTAGGAAACAAGCTTCGTGAATAATTTATCAGAAGAAATTATTTTTATCAATTCACAGGCTACTTTTCTCGCATCGTCCGCTGAATTTGTCTGTCTATCAATATCGATGAAGATCCTGTCGATGATGTTTCAGAATTCATTGTTGCAGGCGTAGAAAAAATTCACCAATTTTCTTGGGACAAAATATTGTCGTAGCAAGACTTGTTTTGGTGTGAGTTGTTCTTTGACTTCGTCTAAGTGATGATCAGCTCTGAGTTTCAGATAATGCTCATCTATTTCTTTGAAATCTTTGATGTATAATGGTTCGTTTTTTGTTCCTCTTTTGAGGAGTATAAATCTTTCGCCTATGATCTTGCTGGCGATTTCTTTTCATTTCAGTATCTTGTCCAGTAAGGGAGCGACTTTGCTATATCGCCCTAGAACGTCTAGATTTTTGTAAGGATGAAGAAAATCCTTCATGGATTATCTATGCAATAAAAAATTCCTAGCATATTATGTCTGCCGTCGGGGGGACTCGAACCCCCAAGTCTTGCGACATACGTACCTGAAACGTACGTGTATACCAATTCCACCACGACGGCATGTATAATTGAAGCCTATCGTGGTGTATACCAACCTTGCTAAAGCAAGGCCCTGCTTCAGCAGGGTTCCACCACGACGGCTTGTTGCCCGCTATAGCGGGCAGATAGCTGGTGATTATTTTTTTCCTTTCTCTTTCTTCTGGAAAAATGCTAGGTAGACGATAGGAAGCAATCCTACGGTATTTAAGATGAACATAACGATAAACCGTGTCATCTGCTTTTTTGTTCCTGCTTTCCAAAGTGCGATTCCCTTTCGTACTGCGCTTCGTATAAGGAGGATGTAGATCAAGATTACTTGTCATTGACTAAGTGCCAAAGGCGCCATGTTACTAGCTAATGATGCTGTTTGAGCTTCCATTGTATGTGATTAATAGATAAAAAAACTTGTTTTAATTGTGGTATACAACTATTTTTTTTGCTTTTTCGAAGAGCTTTTTTGCAGGGCAACCGAGCTCACCTTGTTTGCAATGGTTGCATGCTAGTTTATTTCTGATACAGCTATTCCCTTGAGAAGTGAGTGCAAGAATTATTATGACTCCGACTAATATCCATCGATTGAATGTTTGCATCAATAGCATGATTCCCGTGATGATGGGGATAAACGAAATCAATAGGTCAGGTAGCATATTTTTCCGAGTTATTTTCCTGTTCAAAAATTTTTCCGGTTTGCCTTTTGGGTAGATCAATGCACTCAGCTTCCCTTTGCCGAAGGCACAATATTTTTCATAATACCAGCAGTTTCTGCAACTTTTCTGAAGTAATCTGAATTCCATATAGATGACGAAGATGATATACGCGATTCCTCGGCCGTTCCCTATCTGGAAGATAATGCTTGCACCTATTGCATAGATAATAGTCGTATTGAGATTGGAAATCAATATTATTCGTCGTGGATATGCGTCATAGATTTTTCCTTGCATAGTGATATCTGAAATAAAGATTTTATTTGCAATATTCTTTCAACTGTTCTTTCACTTCCATGAAATCATTTATGAATCATGGACAGAAATCCTCCTTATGCTCCGTTAATTCTTTTTCTACTTCTTCAAAATTCATTTCTTTGGATTCCACTAATTCTTCATTGAGCTGTATGATATCATCCGTTTTGCCGACGAAGACTCCGCAGAATATCTTGTAGGTCTTGTCATCATTGTGTACTTCCTGGTAGAATTTTTTGAGTAGAGTGAGCGGACATGATATGTTCAACTCTTCTTGTAATTCACGTTGAGCTGCTTCTTCGTATGATTCTCATTGGATTACGTTTCCAGCTACTGCTAGATCATAGAGTCCTGCAACATCTTTTTTATCATCGGCTCTTTTGCAGACGATAAGTTTCCTATTCGATCTTATCAGGAATATGGCGACTACTCTGGATATGAATCCTTGCTCTATTTTTTTGCTTTTCAATTCTTGTCCTATGATTTCATCTTTTTCGTTCACAACATCTACCAAATGATCTGCCATTATGCTAATTATGAAACTAAAATCCTTCCTGCTCATGTTTTCTCTATTTTTCCTAATTTGAGGAGTAATGGTTCAACATCCTCTTCTACTGCTTTTTCATTGACTCATAATTGGACAGCGATAGCTTTGACGCCCATGGGTCTGTCCGCTTTTTCGAGTATTTCTAGATATTTTTTGTGAAGGGGAGTCATACCTCCTTCATCGATCTTGCTGTGTTTGAGGAAATCCTCCCATAGTGAATCAGTCAGCTTTTTTTCTTGTGATTTAGTTATTACGAAATCTCTGATCTTGATACAGAGGTTATGAATCTCTCTTGGTACAGAACCAACTTTCTCGCTTATTTTCTTGATGATTTCTTCACTGGTTTGGATTTCGTATTTGTCGAGATACTTCTTTATGATGCTTTCTTTTTCATTTGGCGTGTATTCCATGAAATGGAAATTGTAGACGAACCTATTCTTGATCGGTTGGCTCAAGGACTCGGATTTCGTTGTTGCTCCGATAAGCGTGAACGGATTGATCGGGATCCTGACATTGCCTCATTCCGGCATTACCATATCGATGACAAAGTCTTCCATCGCTATATACAAGACCTCTTCGATGTTCGGTTTCAATCTGTGGATCTCGTCGATGAACAGGATGTCTCAGGTTTCAAGCGTATTTAGAATACTTATGATCTCTGATGGCTTGGTGATGGCATACCCGGTAACTGCTTTGATGTTCACTTGTCCTTGCTTGGAGATGATGTGTGCCATTGTCGTCTTTCCGAATCCGCTGGGACCGGAAAAAAGGATATGTCCTATATGTCATTTTCTTTTCTTTCAACTTTCTATCGCTGTTTTTACGATTCCTTTGATATTTTCTTGTCCGATGAATTCTTCGAAGGTATCTGGTCTTCCACTATGACTTATGTTCATCAATTTATCGGTGTTGATCTTTTTTACTTCCATATTTCGACGATAAAATGGTAAATGCTTAATCTTTTTTGTTCTGTTTCATGAATCTTGGATAATGCGTCATCAATATTATGAAGAATAATATCGTCCGGATTCCGCCGCTGAGCATATCAGTCTTGAATGTTGCGTTCCTTGATTGGATGAGCATCGTCTTTTTCTCTTCCTTGCATTTCGCTATGTCTGCATCGGAAGGTTTGATGGTCTCTTTTTCTGCGATGATGGTGTTGGTGCATTGGTCCAATTCGTAATATCTCTCTCCTACAATGTATTCGTCGTTGGTTATGATGAGCTTTTTCCCGATATTGAAAAGAAAAAATCCTAATGCGATGAGCGTTCCGATCATACCGACGAGCGTCATGAGGAGAAAATAGATTCTGAGGACGCTTCGTCCGTGAGATTTGTTTGGAGTAGCTTTAGTTGCCATGTGTGATTGATATGTGATAAAAGAAATTGCAGTTTGGATTCCGGCTAGATCCCGGCTAGATCCCGGCTGCAAAACTTAACGCCGGGATGACGAGCCGTGATGACGAGCCGGAATGACGTATAATTATGATCTATTTTGTCTGATTTAATTTGTAGTAAGCATTTGTGTTTGCTAATGGACTTATGACAAATGTTGAATCACTTATCCTGATCGTGCCTTCGATAAGCGATAGGCTGCTGACGATGAAACTAGCCGTTCCTATTTTCTCTTCCGTATCGATTTTGAAGAGATCTCCGTATCGTACAAAGTTATTGGTGAAATATTTCTCTGTATTGGATTTTACGACTTTGTATCTCTGTCAGAACATCTCTATATATCCTACATCGAAGTTCCCATTGCTCAGGAGATTCATATCTACATAGACATTGGATTGCGGCATATTGTTTGTCCCTGTCATAATGGATCATGGGACGGTACTGATGATCTGATTTTGGATAGTGTTGGTATTGAGATTCTGGATGATCTGATATTTGACTTTGAATCTATAGAGGAATAATGCTACTTCATATCTGGTGATTGGATTGTCGAACGTGATTGCGTCTGCAGGTCATATCATTCCCAGGTCTTGCGCTTTCTCGAAATATTTTTTTCGTCGAGGCGTTCATGTCTCGTCTAATTTTTTCCCTTCGAACAATCTGATGATCGCTGCGATGAATTGGGATTTTGTTATCGTTCCTTTCGGCGTAAAGTATCCATTTGATCATTGCATGATACTCATCTTACACGCTTCCTCTATATAATTGACCAATGATGCATCAGCGTTTCCGATGTCGGCGAAGATACAATTGTTCGCTAATGCGTTGGTTGCATTGAAATTGAAGACTCCTGCGAACATGGTCAATATCTTCGCAGCTTGTTCTCTATTTAAAATTTCGAACGGCTGATATTCCGCTATGGTTTTGTAGCTCGTCAATCCGTTGTCGTTCATCCGTCTAATCGCTTCCAAAAGTTCAGGATCGTTATTTACGCTCAATGAGTCTGCCAATCCTGCAAAGTTATCCAAAATTCCTGTATTTGTCGTGTTTGTAGAAGTAAGCTCAGCCAATCTTCAGAGCATCATGACTTTGAGGGTGTCGTTGGTGACGATATTTTTTAATCTGTAGATGTATATTGCCATCTCTCTTCTCGTGATGCTAGTGTCAAACGATACTTGATTATTCAATGTTGTCAAACCCATTGCTTGTCCTTTGACGTAATAATCTCCCCATCGAGGCGTTCTGCTTTCGTTGGAGGTCTTGCCTTCGAAAATCCTTACCAATACCGCCATGGATTGCGGTCTGGTCAATTGCTCTCTCGGCAAGAATTTTCCATCGGTTGTCCCTTTGAATATCCCTCGTTTGCAGCTATCTGTTATATACGATGAGAGGCTAGGATCCATCTGATCATTGTCTGAAAATGAGCAGCTGCTGTTTTTTGTTGTTTGCGGATATCCTAATACCTTGAAAGCTTGTCCTATGATCTTTGCTGCTTCTTCCCTTAATACTCCATCGTCAGGTCTATATTCGTTTTCGTCGCTATATTTCGTCAACCCGTTTGCGTACATCCATGCGAGTGCTTGCTGAAATTCTGTTCCGGTAAATGTAGTATCGGTTCCTGTTGCATTCGTGCCTGTCGCAATTGTTCCGGTTTCCGTATCGCCTGTGATTGTCGTACCTGTATTGGCAGTTCCGGTATTCATCACTATATTGATCTGATGCGTTATCGGATCTATGGTGATCTGGAAATCTCCGCTAGTCTCTGCTTTTGCTGAAAAAGCTAGCAAAGAAACAGTCAAAATGAGTCCTATTCAGAATAATTTTTTGTTCATGGAAAACTTTTTGTATAGAATAAAATATTCGAAAAAAGTATAACTAATGCACCAAGCTTTTCAATATAAAAATGCCGTGTAATTACGCTTGAAAATACTTAGCAAAACAGTAATACTCAAACAACCTTTTATTTTTTTGTATTGAAAAAAGAAAATGACTCATGTACAGAGGACTCTAGTTGTCTTGAAACCAGATAGCGTAGGACGCAGCATTACTTGAGAGATCATCTCCCGTTTCGAAAGAGCAGGATTACATATCGTAGGTATGAAAATGATCAGACCTGATGAAGATTTCCTTTACCATCATTATGAAAATCTTGGTAAAATGATTTCAAGACGCGGACAAAAAGCGTTTGATGTGACACTCAAAATGATGCAGCAATGACCTATGATAGCTATTGTTCTTGAAGGCGTAGAAATAGTCGAATATGTGCGCAAAATTGTTGGTGCTACGGAACCTAAGGCAGCTGCCCCTGGAACTATCAGAGGTGATTATGCTCATATGTCGTTCGCATATGCTGATACCAAAGATATAGGTGTACCTAATCTTATCCACGCTTCAGGGAATGCCGAAGAAGCGGAAGCTGAAATCAAGCATCGATTCAATGAAGAAGAACTGTTCGAATACGAACCTCTTCATAACAAATATACTCGCTAATCGCTATGATTATCATAACAATGTAAGATTGAAAGATTGTATAACAACTGTCCACTAAAAAATTCCCGTCTTTTGATCTCAAACATTATCTTCTTTTAATTTGTTTACCTTATTTCAATGAAAAAGTGAATCCATGGAAATTATTATAAAGATGTCGAAGTACAATGCATCTGTGGTGCTAAGTTTACCGTGAACGCTACTGTTCCTGGTCCTATCAAAGTAGAAACATGCTATCAATGCCATCCTGCTTTCAATAAGGACAAAGTAATCAAGAAAGTCATCAAGGGAAGAATGGAAAAATTCTTGGAGAAGCAAAAGAAAATCGACAGTATTGCAAAACCAAACAAGAAGAAATAAATTTTAGCTTGAAGCTTAAAGCGTAAAGCCATCCTTGGCTGATATCCTTGAAGCTCGAGTTCTTTTGGAACGAGTCCATGCTGAGAAAACAGATCATGCAGAAATATGTAGATGTTGGAACTGTTTTTCATGTGATTTGACACAATGGAAGTGTATTCATCAAGTTGACCTTGAGGACACTTCTTTTTTTGTTGGTGCTGTATGTACTTTTCGTGGTACTCAATAGATATATCATTTGGCCATATCTTGATTGGACTTTCGGTATTTTGGGTATCGGTTTCTTCGTCAAATATATCATAGATTTTCTCAATCTCTATCTTGACGGCTTGATTATGACCGATAAAGGCATTACCTTATTTATGCGGGAAGGGCTTTTTGACTATAAGACTGATTTTTTTGAGTGGTCAAAGATAGAGGCTATTTCTCATAATCAAAATAGCTTTCGAGACAAAGTATTTGCAAGAGGTGATTTGATCATCAGGTTAGATCATGGTGTAGAATATCCTTTTGAAAATATTAATTTTCCTCAGAAACAGGCTGAAAAAATCCAAAAATATAAGGATCAGTTCTCTATAGAAATATCCGAAGCTTCTCCTTCCCCTATAACTGATGATAAGATGGCTATTATTGCTGAGGCATTGAGTGAAGTGGTGAAAGAATATATGGACAAGAAAACAACCGACGAGGAAGAGGATGAAGACTATTAAATAATGGAAAGATGGAGAATGGAGAGATGGAAAATTAATCCCTCAATCTTTCAATGTTTCAATTTTTTTATAATAGTTTCAGCTCTTTCAATATCTTTTCGTACTTCGGGTAATCGGACCCGAATTTTTTTTGCATATATTCAGTGAGAATGTTCTTTCGGTCGGAGAATCAGGCTAATTGACTGGCATCGACTTTAAAACTGGAGAGCAGTTCGTCCAGATTCTCCGCGCTTTTTTTTAGCCTTAGATCTTTACAACTCTTTCTTAGATCAGCATCAACCACTTCATCTATCTTGTCGTAATCTATCTGATCGACTTGGAGTGTCAATGCTATATTCTCAAGATTTTTTTTCTGATCCTCTTTGAACGTGATGTCTCGCGATGGACTTTGAAAATATCCTTTGTTCGCCTGATCGATCTTCTCTATCTCTTCAAGCAAGATTTTCTCTGTCAGGATTTCTTTACTTTGGACTAGGATCTGCGGGTTGATGGTAATTGGTAATGTGGTGATCTTTTTCGTTGTCGTATCATACTGGAAGATATATTTATTTTGGTTCGTCTCTAGCGAGCTCGTTGATCGAACGCTTCCGGTGCAGAGATAATTCGTATGCGTGAATCCTTGGTGGAGATGTCCTGAGATGAATCTCACATCCGGTAATTCCAAAAACTGCTCATTCAATGCGATGTCTTTGTAATTGAATTTCGATTTCTGACCTGGAAAAACCGTGTTGTTGAAATAATAATGATGGAAGACATTGATTCACGGATATTTTTCCAGTTGTTCCGCCAAATACTTATTGATATATCATGAAAACGCTTCGTGTTTGTGATTTGATTTCTCGAGCAAAGCAGAAAAATCACTTATGGATTTTAGCTTTTCGTTCTTTGGCGTATAATCGAGCGTCTCGTTTTCGCCCTCCGAATTGGCGGGCAAGCCTGGTAAGAAGAACGGCATAAACAATATTTTTTCTCCTTCGATGGTTTCTATTCTTGGCTTGGTTATAAATTGTATATTTCATTCCTCTGAATTCTGACCTCTAAATTCTGAATTCTGAATTATATCAAAAGCCTTTTTAGCTTCTTCGAAGACAAAAGAATTTCCTAGTCGATCGTGATTTCCTGAAAGAATATAGATATGTTTTCATTGAGCGAAGAGGTCGAGGAAGAGTCAGTAGAGCTGGAGCAATGCGTTCCTGTCGTAGGCGAAATGGTAAACATAGTCTCAGAGAAAAATGATATTCTTTTCATTCGGATACTGAGCAAAAATATCTTTTAGTTGTGCTAAAATCTTTTCGTGGTAACGTGCGTTGATATGAATATCTCCTACTAATAACATTACGAATTACGGATTACGGATTACGAATTAAAATGACTCACCCATGATACTAATTCGATTTGTAAAAAAAAGGCAGAAATGTATATTCTTGGTATGAAAAAACGTCTACGACTCGTATTGATCGTCATTTGCGTCCTTGTTCTTGTAGGACTAAAGGTATTTTCTCCTGAGGATACGCGAATATGCGACGGCGATACTTTAGTGAAACATGGGAATCCTAGCTCTGATGGCTCAGGATTTTTTTGTTCGTGAGGTAAACTTATGAACAAAACACTTTTACCTTTTTCCACTACATCAATGAAAATCATTACGGATTTTACCGATAATGGACTCATCCCTTCCAAATACACTTGCGACGGGGATGGCTATTTTCCTCATCTGACGATAGAAGATATTCCTGCAAACACTAAAGCTCTAGCGCTTGTCGTCGATGATCCTGATGCGCCTGGGGGGACTTGGGATCATTTGTTGCTTGCGAATATCCCTGTAGAATGAGTCCGTATCATCATTTCCCAAGACAGTTTCGATACTTCTATCTTGTGACAGAATTCGTGGGGTGAATTGGCTCGATGAGCTCCTTGTCCGCCAAATTGAACGCATAGATATGTTTTCAAGGTGTATGCACTATCGGAAAAACTGGAAATCTCTTCGGGATTCTCCAAAGAAAGATTATCTGAGTTGTTATGAGGAAAAATAAACGCTCAAGCACAGCTTGTAGGATTGTACAAAAGACAATAAGATATCCCTTATCATATGCTGTATTTACTTATTTTTGTATTTCTATTGACTTTTTCTTTAAATTATTTATATAATATGTTATAATATCCATTTATCCTTTCATATATCACATGTCCAGGTGCAGGTATAGGTACAGACGAAAACATTGCGAAAGCGTGGATGCGCTGGGATAGTGAACAAGAAAGAGCCATACGGCTCTTTTTTTTATCCTCCAAAGAAAAACACAAACATATACAGAACCTTAACAAAACCTTAACAAAACCTCCCTGTCTTTTATCTTTTCTCCCCATTGCCATGAAAAAATCTTCACCATCACAACATCCTAGGATCGCTGCTAGGACTTCTGAAGAACAAATCTCCAGAGATGAATTAGCTCAAGTGATACTATCCGTCAAACAGGATTTGAATTCTTGTTATGTTACCAAACAAGATGAAGCAGCCCAAGTCATTCAACAAAACATCCTAAAGACGTTAGGATTCACCAAAGCTGCTATTCTTGAATGTTTAAAGGTTCCTTTTATGTGATCTTATCGTTTTTTTGATACTGCTATGTCGAGGTTTGAGTGATTAGATAATGAAGTTGCTATGAAATTGATTGCTAATGGTTATTGATGACTTGTTGCTAAACATCTCACATTATTCTCATGAGTCGATCATAAAGAAATAGCACTTGCACTCCTTGCTAAAAAAAAATGAGATGATTTACTTTCTCACATAAGTAAATTTGATCGTATATCTCTCGATAGAGAAATTGCTATGAAATTGCTTGAAAATAAGACCCGATATTCTTTTGCTGATAGAATACAATATTTTACTCTGGAACCATGAGATTATAAAGATATAGCATATACATTAGTTTGCAGGGGAGAGGGTAATTCAATCGATAGAAATCTCTATAAATTTACATGACTGACTCCTGAAGATATCATCTACCTCAATGACAATATCTCAAATGCTTCTGAAATGATATATACTGTAGATGATGAGAAATTTGTCTTATCAGAAGATACTAAAGGTATTTCGTTCAATATTTCTTGATGGAGAGATGCTACTTCTCTCTCTATGGATTATAAAAACAATGTAAGCTATTTTAGGGTAACATCAAATAATTGTGAGAATCCTTGCGAGCATTGCAAAAAATCTATGTTCACAGCCTGACGTAGAACTTGATATCATTTCTACAGAAGCCAATATTATTCTTATTCTAATTATGCGCTTTATCAAAAACTTCCCGGTGTACCAAAAGACACTTCCATCGAATCCCTCAAGGAATTTTTGCAGCTTCCTGTTGTCGCTGACAAACAATAATAACTATTTCCCTAAATAATTTCTTATCTTGTAATCGATATCGCCGGCGCTGTAGATGACGATTACAGTGTCATTTTTCGCTTGTTCGATAGCTTTGGTTATGATTGCGAAATCAGTCGTATATGTTCCTCCGCAGACTTTGGCGAAGTGATTGCCTAAATCATCCAAGGTACGAATATTCTCTTGCTTGATGAATGCGTGATGATCGATGAAATCTTGGATATTCTCTCTCGCTGCGTAGATGTCGTAGATCATGACGTGGTCGTATTTTTTCAATGCTTGCTGGAAATCTTTCCATCACAAAACTATCCTGTTTATCTGATGCGGTTGGAAAATGACGAACAATTTCTTCTTTGGAAATTTCTTTTTCAACGCTTGATATCCCAGCTCGATAGAGGAAGCCATGTGTCCGTAGTCTGTGAATATCTTTATACCATTCTTGTTTGTTTTGAGATATTCCAATCTTCTTCGGATTCATCAAAAGGACTTCATAGTTGTAAGTATTTTTGTTTTCGGTTGCTTTGTGATTGTACTTAATGTTTCAAGAACCAACGAACCATTGACGTTGTTGTGGTCACCGAGTAGATGAGTGAACGGAATGTTTTTGATTGCTACTTCTTTGATTTTTTTGGACTTCACTCACTTCAATCACTTCGGTACGAAAATAGTTTTTTTCGTTTTCGTGATGAGTTGATCAAATGCGGAAAGATAGTCTTTCATGTCTTTGTAGTAATCCGTGTGATCGAGTTCCAGTGAAGTTATTATCGCATAATCCAAATCCAAATTGAGGAAGTGTCTTTTGTATTCACATGCTTCCACGAAAAAACTTCGCTTTTTTATCAGTTTATACTCTAGTTTTTTGCCTGTGAAAATATAATCGAAAATGTTTTTGATATCTTTCTTCGCTTTCGTGTTGATGGCATAACTTTTTTCGTCGAAGCTTGGGACTAGCGCTCATAGGATGCCGAGTCAGAATTGCTTATCCAATTTTTTTGCCGTATGGATCGCTAGGGCAGTAGATGAGCTTTTCCCGTTCGTCCCTGTAAATCCTATCGTCGTGAAATATTTGGAGACTTCTCCCAAAAATTGAAAATAATTCAGGATGACCATCACTTTCCTATTCTCTTTCATGATCTTTCTCGCTTCGAGTACTTCCGGACTTTCTGCAACGGCTTCGGAATAGATGACAACATCACCGAGATGAACCTTATATTTCTCGTGACCGATAATTACTTGTAATCACTTCGTTTTCAGTTTGTCCGTGAGCTCGCTTTGATTTGCATCGATGCACACGATGTTGGTATATCACAAATCATGCAGCATTCACGCTACGCCGGACATTCCTGTTCATCATGCTCAGACTAAAACGATATTTCTCATGAGGTTTACTTAAAGTAAAATCCTATTCCTACTAAAACTGTCGTGATGATGGTAAGATAGATATCTTTTTTGCTAGGTTTCTCTTTGAGGATCAGATATCCGAAGAGCATAGTGACTCCTGTTGCCAAGAAGGATAATAGTGTCGAAACCACTATCCCAAATTCTGATACCAAGAAAAGGTAGAGGATGAATGAGAGATTCGTACCCGTCGCTTGTCCTGTCTCATATCATCGGAATTTCATCTTTGTGCCTTTGACTTTGGTCAGATATCATTTTACGAGTACAGGAATGAGGAGTATCGCTACGATAATGATTTCATACAGGATGAAGTATTCTTTGTCTCCCAAGTCTGTCAGAAAGTATCCTGTAAGTACTGATTCTGCCGCTATTAGGAATTGGACAAGAAGAATCGTTTTGAGGTTTTTCGGCCGTTCGAACTTTTTGAAATCTATGGAGGAACCTATCGTTATTATGATGACGAGTATCCCTATGCCAACAGCTATCCGTGATGAATCTTTGAAAATAAGGAATCCCGCTATGATGGTGAATACACTATTGAGGTTCTCATAAGGCATAAGTGCGGATATCTTTTCTTTTCTGTATAATCATTGCTGGATATAATCGTAAGCTATTGCGATGAGGAGTATCACTACTATTCCTCATACTATTTTTCGATCCGTCAATATCTGCCGGTTGAATCCTACTATTGCTACCAAGATAAGCGCTATGATGATACCATTCAATTCTCCCAGAAAACGGAAAAATATCTTAGGCAAACGAGAGATCAATAACGTTTTTTTCCATAATACGGTCGATATGCTGCCTAGAAGGTTTCCTACTATTGCTCGAAACATAGTAATTAATTATTTTTTAAATAATTTTTCATATCTATCATATGCTCTTGAATATGTATGATTTTCTGATTTGCCAAAAACATCAGATTCTCTCGCATGGCGATATTTCTAGAAAACGGATTCCCTCCTATTTTTCCTCAGCCGCTACGTACCTGATCGTTTACACAATCCAAGGCAGCGTCTATCTTCATCAATAACGCTGGTCTTTTGTCTTTGTCCATACAAGCATCCTTGAATTCTTTTTGTGTTATCCTGAGCTCTTTTGGTAAGATATTTTCTATATCTGGACTATTTGTTATTTCTTCTATTTTTTTCAATAATTCTTTCATTTCCAATGATTCTATTATGTTATTGAATTCCGTGTTGTCGAGTTTGTTGTCTTTTTGGATCTTTTCAAATGTTGTCTGATCGAGATCTATCGATCCCTCTTTGATCATATCTTTGAGCTCTTTGAGACTTAATTTGCTCTGGTGTAATGTTTTTTCATTCTCTTTATTGATATCTCATTTTTCTCTTTTGTTTTTTGATTCGTTTTTTTTCCTCTCTTTTTCGTATTCTGATATGTATTCTGACATACGTACAATATTAGGATATAAAATCCATTGTGATGTAGTGATATTTAATAGTCAGGGAAAAACAAGAAAAAAGAAAAATTCTCTGACAAGGAGAATTTCATTTTGATGGTACCCAGAGGGGGACTTGAACCCCCACGACCTTACGGTCACCAGATTTTGAGTCTAGCATGTCTACCAATTCCATCATCTGGGCATGGATTTTTTTGGGACTTTAGTGGTGAGTGTTTACTAAAATCCGGACAAAAATCAATTGATTTTATGCTATATTTGTTTACATATCATGTGATGAATGTTTTTCATCCTATTTTTACACGATAATTCGATCGAATCATGGATCTGAATAAGGTAATGATTATCGGAAGAGCTACGAACAATCTGCAGGTCAAGACTATCGAAAGCAGTTGAACTTCTGTCGTGAACTTCACTGTTGCAACCAACAGGAAATTCAAGAATAAGGAGGGTAACGTGCTGGAAGATGCAGAGTACCACAGATGTGTGGCCTACGGTAAAGGCGCTGAAGTATTGTCTAAGTATCTGAACAAGGGTAAGAGAATCTACATTGAAGGTAGATTGAGAACAAGAAAACGGCAAGACAGTGAAGGTAAAGACAAATTCTCCACTGAAATTATCGTTGACAATTTCATCTTCTTGGATCCTAAGGGACAAGGTGATGATGATCATGTATTGGATGCTGTTGAATCAGCTATCCCAGAAGACGAAGATGTACCATTCTAAAACGTTGATAAAATGATAAATTGATAAAATGTTAAATTGCTATCATTCATCTGTTTAACGTTTAAGCATTTTATCGTTTTAACATCATAATATTATGTCGATACTTATCTATGCACAAAGAAGTATCTATGTTTTTTAGACAGTTTTATACAGTTAGCGTTCGGTGATTATGAGCTTCAAGACTAAATTCAAATATTTTCTCCTCGATCTTTTCGATATGGTATCGTTTTTGATATTTGTGTGAGGAATAGTTCTGTTTATCAGATTTTTTGTCGCAAATCCATATACGGTAGTATGAGCGAGCATGTCTCCTACTTTTGAGGAAAATGATTTTATTATCGTGGACAAAATCACTCCAAGGTTTAGTGATCTTCAAAGAGGCGATGTCATTGTCTTTGTCCCTCCTGGAAAGACTATCCCATATATCAAGAGAGTTATTTGATTGCCTGGAGAGACTATTAGGATAAAAAACAATAGAGTATCTGTTTGTAAAACAGAAAATGCTATAGAGCAATGCAATATCCTTGAAGAAAAATATCTTACTTGATCTGTGCAAACTGATGCAAGATGCTGAAAAAGCGAATTTGAAGTCAAAGAATGATTGTTTGTCATGTGAGATAATAGATGATTCTCTACTGATTCTCGCTGTTGTTTCTGATTGGATTGCTATGAATGATCCTCGTATGAAGTACCATTCGATCATATCATAGGCAAGGTATATGTCAGATTTTTCCCTCGTTTTCAGACATTCTAATGCTATTTTATCCTTAGTGTTTTCCCTATGAAAATATTTTCAAACTTTGACACTAGGCTAAGACAGAAGGTTTTTGAAGAATACAAGATCAAATACGGCAGTGAAAACGTCCTTTGCTTCTGAAGAAGCAAGCTTTATCATATCATCAAAGTAGGAATCCCTCTTTTTATACTGACTCTAATCACTGTATTATGATTGGTCTTTTTCTATAAACGGGTGGGAGGCGATTATTTCTCTTATATATTGGCAGCAATATTGATTATAGATGTTGTATTTATCTTTCCTATCATCGGGAAATATATCGACTACAAAATGGATTTCATTATTGTGATACCCAATGCTATCATGATGTATGAACAATGATGAATACTCAAGAGAAATGTCTCTACCATTAGCGCCCAAAGTGTCAAAACTATTACTATCCAAAAGTCTGGTTTGCTCTATAGTATCTTTGATAATGGCGATATTATCGTGTTGACGGAAGGGGATACTGAACGTAATGGTGAAATTAAATTCCGCTGGATACCGAGACCTGAAAAAAGAAGAAATCAGATTGTCAAAGTCATAGGTCTTGATTTGGAGGCAAATCCGAATCCTAAATAATATTTATCTCTTATCTATCGTATATATGAAACAATCTGATCAGATACCTACTATCCCTTATGATATCTACGAATCACCTCAGGAGATCGTCATTATGCTTCCATTGGGATGAGTGAAAAAAGAAAGCTTAAATTTACATATAAAAGATTATAGATTGGTAATTACCGGTGAGAGAATCAAACCTAAGGTAAAAGAACATCTAATTCCACTCAAGGAAGAATGCTATCGGGGTCCTATCGATATGATTATCGATTTACCTCCTCAGGTATATTTCGATAAGATCCATTCTAAATTGACTCCTGACAATACGTTGCAGATCATTGTTCCAAAAGCTTTGGTTCCGGACAAGATCAAATTAGAAGTAGAATATGATAAATAAATTCAAAATTTAGTTCCGGCTGTAATCCGGAACGCCGGAATGAGGATTCAGAAAAAATAATTTAGCATGGGGACGCTAGTCCCTTTTTTCTATATAGGTAGATAAGTAGCCAGTCAATATTCACCGTATAACGAAGAAGAGGTAGTTAACCATACTGTCTTCAAAGACATGTAGAAAAATTCCCATGACCAATAGTGTAAATCGTCCTATATTGAGTCATTTTCGTACAATGTATATGGTCCTTTCGTTTGCATTCATCTGTATATTCTTGAGTTTGGTCTGTATCTTTCTCGCTAATCGTATCATCTGCAATGTTACGATAGTCCATAAGAGGAATCCTATGGTACCAATATCGAGCATCAACTGCATATAATAATTCTCAGGCAAAATAGTCCCATTGTGGTGGATTGCTGGACCTGATGTCCCCAAACCATATCCTCCTGGTTGCTGGATGATGTATTTGATGCTACCGAATTTTGCTTGAATATGCCCTAGTGTGGATTCTCCTTT
>CAZJMP010000001.1:60828-67050 GCA_964547365.1 uncultured Candidatus Peribacteria bacterium
AAGATACCTTGTCGTCTCAATGTTCATTGGTATCCAGTAAGATAATAGATAGGAGGCTTATCGCCGAATGCAAAATCTCTGAGTGGTCCGTAGCCAATTCGGTGAAAGAATTCCGGTATGATTAATTTTGTTAGTTGTCGTAAGAATCATACGATGACGATGATGATGATTGCAGAGAAAACCATACGAAGGAATTTCATGAATCTTTCTTGGTTTTTCTCATACGCTAATGAGTATCCTATACATGCCGCAGTAATCATGATAATGAGATATCGTAGACCGTACTTGATTCCTATGAGAATGTCATATCGTCATTTCCCTAGGAATTTGGAGATCACTATGCCGAAGGCAAATATCGCCCCCGCGCTTATGAGAGGGTATTTCCGAGTTTTGAGAAATTGTCTGCAATGCTTTCGATGGGTTATGCTTACGATAATGAAAAATACTATTCGGATACCATCCCTGATGAGTGAAAATATTTCTTGGTAGTGTCCGCCAAACAGTCCGTAACAGATCACGGTCACTAAGATATGATAGAGTACTATAAATAAGAGAAAGCCTTTGATGAATTTCAACATACAGGTAAGTTGAAAATAAATATACTGAAGATATATTTGTTCTTGGTATAAAAACAAGTTGAAAGATAGGAGATAAAAGATAAAAGGTGGGCATGAAACTCAGTGTAGTCATCCCGACCAGGGGAGATCAGAATATGAAAAACATCACGGAATGTCTAAATCATCAGACCTTCAAAGATTTTGAGGTTATTTTTGTTGTCGATAAACATTTGGATCCATGAATGATATTTCATGATACAGGGAATATTCATTATATCTCTGAGTCGATAACTGCACTTCCTCATAATAATGCAAGCGCTTTGAGAAACCTCTGAATCAACGAAGCGATAGGAGATTTCATTCAACTGATGGATGATGACGAATGGTTCGAGGATGATTATTTGGAGAGATCTTTGGCGCTGCGAGATGAATATCATATCAAACTCAAAAAAGATTTTGTCCTCACTCCTACTTTGATGTATAGGAAAACCTGACACATTCAAAATCAGGGATTTTCACATTTCAATTATTCGCTTTCTAGGCCTATACCGCAGAAGCTATGAGTCAAAGAGCGGGAGTATATTCAGATGTATTCATGAAATTCGCTTTTGGCTCCTGCACATATTTTCAAAGAGATCCTGTTTGATGAGGTATTGGATTTTGTCTATGAAGATCTGGATTTTACCTATAGGATCCATCGTGCGGGATATCCGTTGATTGTCCTTCGTGACTTGAGGATCTATCATATGGAAAGAGACAAGACAAAATTGGAACAGGCCCGAGTTGGCAATGAATATGCCGCATTTAGAAAAGCAAAGCATAGAATGCTCTTCGTCAAAAAATATGGAAACATTTTCCAAAAGATACAATTCTATCTCTTGGGGTTTCGATGACAACCCTTGCGGCTTATGCTTAAGGTAGTCAGATTCGCAAAAGGAAAAGAAAAACGAAAGCTTCTAAAAGCTATCGTTCGCGGCACGTTTGCATAATTACAACTGTTCTATTATTTTCTGCATTTTCAAGATTTTTTTTTGATACGGATAGACTTTTGTCTCTACGCCGAGAAAACTTGCCAATAGAAAGAGATGCAATCTGCTGCTTATAACTATACTTGCTTGTGCGAGTATTTTTACAAATTTGTCGAAATCGTTTTCTCGATCCACTAGAGTGAACCGTTGGTCCTTGATTTCTGCTCATACTTGTATTTTGCGTGCATAAATACTATCATTGTATGCTTCTCCATCCCCTTTGGCTACAGGGACATACATTATTTCGTATCATCTTTTGTATCGATGTTTCACCTCTTCCATGATTTCATGCAGGAACTTCTCGGCATTTTTGTTGAGATTGATCACTATGTATTTTTTATCGGATTTTCCATATCTTCTTTTTTTCCAATCATATGCAAAATATGACGTATCCATGAAAAATTCTACATCTTTGAATCCATAGGTTTGCATTTCGTGAACGGTTTCTAGATCTCTTGCGAAGATGCGTTTCGTCCTTTTGAGGATATGCTTGAAAAGGAGTCTGTTGAAAAATTTTTTGGGTAATTGGATTCCTCACATTAGATAACGGGGTTTTCTGAGACAGGGGAGGAGCGATGCCAACCGATATCGATAGGAATTTTTATTCTCTTCCGTGATGATCTCTCATCAGCCTACGATCACCGCTTCTGCTTTTCTCCATATTTTTCGTTCTTTTATTTTTCCGGTAACGATATATCTTCGTCGTGAACGTATTCATTTTGGTATCTCTGTCACGAATGTTATGCTGGATATGTCTATGATCTGATCGAAGAAACCTTTGAGCCATTGTGGATCATATGCTGCTATTGTTATTCTTTTCCCTGCGTCCAAGAGCAATCTGATCGTTCATAACAAAATCATCTCGTCTCAGAGATTCTTATATGATCGGTTGCCGACTATGAGAATACGCTTCTCTGAAATATCCAATGTCTTGGGTATTTTCATATGTTTCCGTGAAATAAAAAAGGACCACTATGGTATAGCAGTCCTTTTTAGTTATGCAAGTGAAATTTTATTTATGCTGTTGTGGTTTTTCGGAATTTCAATGTGTTGAGATAGTCGCAATATTCTGATTTGAATTTTTCCAACTTAGGTGATACATTTTTGAGCGATCCTCCCCATCCTGCTGTCATGATCTCCGTATCGAAGCTTGTAGAGAATAATGATGCATCGTCGAACGTGATATCTTTACCTGCTGTAGATAAGTAGAATGGGTTCTCTTTTTTCGCTGTTTTGTCTTTACAAAGGAATTTGATACGGTTGGTAAGATTTGCAGCTTTGAATGTTTCTGCATAGCTATCGAATCTTGATGGAGTGAATCCTACTAATTCTTTATTTTCGAGATTGATAGTTGATGATTGATCGTATGTCTTGAACGTTATCGTAGGTCGTGTTCATGAAATCTCAATCTTTCTGCTTGCGTTTGGCATCTGGTCGTAGAAAGTATTTATTGCAAGCAAGAGATCTTGTTTCCTTTGGATATTGTCTCCAGCGAGTGTTGTTATCTGACTTTCAAGTCCTGTCTTATCCACTATTTCTGTGTCTTTATAAAACACATCGCCTCTTTTGTCGAGTTCTTCGAGATCATATTCTGCATCATCTCCTTTCGCTACATAATTATCTACGAGCTTCATTGTCTCAGGGTTAACTTTGTTATAACCTTTGTCTTCCATGTATGTAGTGACAGAGCGTAATCTTACTATCGCTTCTGATGCTGATTCATTGAATTTATTATCTTTTTTGCTCTCGTCTTGGATATCTGTCCGTTCAATTCCCATTCCGGTAAGCGCAAGATCTATCAGATTCTTGTCATCGTTTTTTCCTACCGTTTCCAAAAATGATGCTGCATCGGCATTCTTTTTTGCTCCGGTCTTGAACATTGCGAGCAAATTATCGTATTTATCAGGATCGATCTTCATCCTATCTCCGTCTTGGATCAGGAATTGTTTCATCTCTCCATAATTCAAACCATTGAATAGTGCAGTAGCTCATGGGAATGATTTGTATTTGAGCGATGTATCGCTTTCTTCATCGCTTGCTTCGCTTTTTCCTCCGAAGATTCCTGATAGTTTCTCTGTGAGTACACCTCACTTAAAGAGACTCATTGGTCATTCTCCGCTTCGTGCCTGTGACCCAAAAATGAGCGCTGAAGGCCCTAACAACCATGCTCGATTGGATGAATCGTATATTCCTGTCTTAGCTTCTTTGGCTCATTTTCCGCTTTTGAAAATCATCTTGAATGCACTACTGATCATTTTCCGTCAAACGATAACCACACCTGCAGTCATTGCAAGATTACCGACTCCTCACCAGAACTGTTTCTGCTCTGGTTTCATATTTGTCTGATCAATCCAGTGTTTCATCACTCATCCGATACCTCATTTCTCGAATGCTTCTCTTCCGGATTCGTAATCGCTTTCTATATATCATTTCTTTTCCTTTCCTGTATTTTCTGTCTCTGTACCTTCTTCTGTAGTCTCTGTACCTGCTGCTGTACCTGCTGTCTCGGTCGTTTCTCATTTTTTTGCTTTGTTCATTCTTGCAAAATCCGCGAATGCAGGATCTATCTTTACCAGTTCTGCAAATTCAGCTGCATGTGTAGGCACAAATGGATTCTCTGATGGTTTGAAGGTGTCAGGATTATCTATTACTTTATTTAGATATGCTTCCAAATCTTGAAGGTCTTGGCTAAGTTCCTGTCTTTTTGCTCATTTCAATTCTAATTTATCGAGAATGATATATTGATTGTTCACTTTTTTGAGTGACTTGATGAGCTTTTTCGCATCATTTTTGTCGTTTACGATAATCTCGTAATATTGTTTGGTATCACCTTTTTCAAGTATGATGTCGTTTCTTGATGTGATGAAATCAGGCACTTCTGTTCCTATTTCTTCTATTCTATCGTTCAATTGTTTGAGCGTCATTTTCATGTCCATGGCGTTTACATCATCCATTTTCACTTCTTTGACTGTGCTAACTTCCTTTGTGTTGTTTGCCGCATCGATATCTCGTTCAATTTCATATGTTTTGCCCTTGTTGTTTGCTAATCGTTCAATCTGTTCTTTTATTTTGTTGAGTTCTATGAGACGTCTTCCTATCTCTGTTTTGTGGATTTTCCAGAGATTATCATCCGTTTTGTTGTATTTGCTTTTGAATCGTCTTGATGATTCTTTTGCAAGATCCTGTTCTTGTTCAAATGTGTTGATAAGCCTTTCGACTTTGTATTTCAGATTCTCTATGTTTGTCGCTCTTTCGGAGAGATTATTCGTTTTATTGATGTCTTCCTGTAATAGCGATAATTCTTCTTGCGTTTTTGCTGTGATATGCTGCAGCTCTAAACCTTCCAATCTGATCAACACTTTTTCTTCTTCTGTGCTTTGTTCTTGCAGTCATTTCTCTGTGTAAAATTTTTGCAACCGACTTACGAGATTCACTTTCCCGTCTATAGCAAAAAGATTTTCTCCACCGGAAGCAAAGATATATTTGGTCTTGTCTTGCTTTATCGTCATACTGGAAAAGATATCGTTAATTCCATTGAGGATTAATTCTTTCTTGAATTCCTGAAAAGTTTGTACGGTTTTGTTGAACTTTTCTCCTTCTACTGCCTGTTGGATTTCTAACTGTTTTGTGATTGCCATCCCAGTAGTCTAAATAAAATTTTGTACACTTAAGTATATCCACAAAAAAGAGAAATACCAAAAAACTTGCTATAAATAAAAAAATAGGGTTGACAAAAACCCTAAAAATGATTTAATCGTCTATATTGATAGCTATTCGTTGAGAGAAAGCTCTTTTTTGATGGTATTTTCGAATTCTATGGTATTTTCTGGGGATAGTTTTTCCGTAAGCTGATAGTATTCTGCTATATAGGTGAGCAGCTTGGTGAATTGTTCTTTATCTATAGAGATATTGTCGTGATGCTTTGGCAATAATACCTTAACGTAATTGATATATTTTGTGAGATATACCTCTCCATCAAAGTTCCATATGTCTTGGTAGACAGTGTCCAATCCTAGATCCTTTATTTCCGGCTGGTAAAATGGCATAAACATACCTACCACCACTATGGTATTCATATTTTTCCTGATGTGAGTAAGCGCCGTTTCTTCATTGATGGTCTTGAAAAATGTGGAATAGATCTGTTTTATGAGTGTATCGTTTTTGATGTCTTTCAATAAAAATGTCAAAAATTTTGCGAATTTACTGTTAGTATCTTTATCTTTTTTGATGTCTTGGCCTATTTGCTGGGCTTTTTTTTGATTTTCCTGTATCCTTCTGACTGCTTCTTCTGTTACTTTATTGGTATCCTCTCTTACTTGTCATCAGGCATTGAGCTCATCCAATCCGCTACCTCCTATTTCATCTGCCATTATTTTCACTAATGAGTAAAACTTGCTTTTGTATGCTTGGAAATGTATATTTTTGTTCTTGAAATTCAACAGTAATTATATATACAATCACCACACAATTTTTTTGTTGTACGGAAAACATCGGTGGTGAGGTGGATGAGTGGTTGAAATCAGCTCGCTGCTAATGAGTCAGACAGTAAAATGTCTCGGGGGTTCGAATCCCCCCCTCACCGAATGTCGTGGCACTGTAGCTCAGTTGGTTAGAGCGCGTCTCTCATAAGGACGAGG
>CAZJMP010000002.1:0-47510 GCA_964547365.1 uncultured Candidatus Peribacteria bacterium
AGCTTTATGGTCTTTTTGTAGTTGCTGAGTGCGGGGTAATCTTTGTCCAATTGCTCGATAAGGGATTTCAATTCCCAAAGATTATCTCCGTAGCTTTTGTCTATCCTGCTAAGATCCGACAATTTTACGATAGCTGACTGTGTTAGATTAAGCCCGTCTTGCGTAGTCAAAGCTTTATTTTCTCCGAGACATTTATTGCCAAGCGCCAACGCTATCTCCTCTACTTCTTGTGCAGATGCGCTTCTTCCGTATACTACGATGGTCACTTTCCCTTGATATACATTGTTGCTTACATCGGACAATGTCGGCGATTTGATCTTGTCGAATTCGAACTCCTTGATAGAGAAGATCGGAGGCAGTTCCTTTATGAATCTCTTGAGATTTTCCGCTCCGTTGCTTCAGAGATCCGTTCCGACCAAATATCCGAAACTCGGAATATTCCTATATCTTTCCCTGAATTTATAATAGCACACTTCATCTACATCATTGTTGCATGAGATGATGCTCTTCACCGTCTTGTCAATGATGGTATCATCGATGAGCGTATTTTTCCCGCCATTGAATATCCGTGTATAGAGATGATATCCTATCAATTTATCCTGATCCACCTTTTCGCCTGATCCGAATATTGGCGCATATAATTGTTCCAACGCTTTGATCTCTTTTTCTTTTCCTTTCTTGATTTCATTCCAGAGATAATAGAAAAACTCATCGATCAATGATACATTTTCCTTGTTTGACGTCATCGAAAGTTTGTCTGCAAGCAATAAGAATGCGCGTTTGGAATTGGCTATAAACGATACTGTTATCGGCATGCTAAAGAAACCTTTTTCGTCCTCTACGAAATCACCGATCTTCATATCGAGCACATCATTGGATTCGTTGTTGTCTCAGAGATTCTTGAAAAAATCTCCTCGTCTCTGCAATAACGTGATATCGTTGAATGGATTCTTTTCCAAGAAATTTATTCCCATAAGGTTGATATCGATCTTGTCCGTATATTTTTCTTTCCGTACGTTGAGCGAAGGCAAATAGATGTATTGAAGCAAATACGTGTACGGAATCTGGAGCGAATGAAGATAATCAGAATATTTTGTTATCTCTCCTTGCGTGAGCATATCCTCTTCCAAAAGATCGTTGATGGTATCTGCTGTTTTGAGGATAGGTTGCGTCAAAGCATTCGCCTGCAATTCACGCATATCGTAACTTTTGAGATTCATGAGTTCGGGCGTCTTGCCGTTGAGATAGCGGATATCCGTAAACAATTGGATGCCGAAGTATACGGCGATACCGGTAGTTATCAACGCCACTGTCAGCATCATCTTGCTGTTGTTTTTGTTGTCCTTGAAAAACTTGTAGAGTCATACCGCATATCTCTTTACCACATCCAGAAAAGCCGTCATCTTTTGCAGATCTATGGTCAGCTTCTTTTTTTCTGTCGTTTGCTCTATCATCGCTGCGCTATTCTGAAGAAGTAAAAATAGGGGCTATATAATCGCTGATTTCTCTCTCTGATCATTTCTGGATCGGCAATACGAAATCGAGCGTCGAATTATTGACGTTGTAGACCGAGCTTCAGATCTTGATAACCTTCGGCACGATCTTGATGGATTTCGCGTCGATATTTTCCGAAACCACGAATATGCTTTGTTTGATCAGATTCAGTAAATTGCTGAGAATGAAGATATGCGGGTTGATGATACCTTTTTTAATCAATGCGATTTCATCCTGTTTGAACGTATTTACATCGACCGTGAAGCTGATCTGCTTCTGGGTAGGATCGTATTTTTTGAACGTGATGGAGAAGCTCGGCAGATCCGTCTGTTCCAATTTATTATCTACGTAATACGCCATCTTTTTGAAGAAGTTCGTATCCGGCCTTGGCGTCTCTTTGTCGACCAAATCATAATACCTGTCGAAATCGCCGACCATATTGCAGTCGTAATCGATCTCATATGGATTGAAATAACAGTTATTGAGATAAACTAAGATATCTTTTTCTCCCCTATCCGCGAATTTCTGCATCTTTTCCTGGACCATGCTTGTCGGCTCCTTGAGTGCGTTTGCCAGACTAGAGACGAAGGTATCCATATAACTGAATACTTTGATCGCACTGCTAAACTTGATTATTTCCAGCGAGAGTAGATATTTTTTGATCGAGGTCGTCGCACTTTGGCTTTCGATCAGATCATATAATTCCTGAGAAAAGAAACCGTATTTGGAGATATTTTCCTTGAGCGTGCTCAGCGTCGTCGCATGACTTGCGAAACGCGTTGAAAAATCATTAAGCGCTTGCTGCAAGATATCCTTCTTCTGGATATAGCTCAAGCTCGTATCGTTGATTACGGAGCTCACGTTTTTCTCTCCGCCCGTCCCTTCGAGAGAGAATGTTGTATATTGTTGGTAACTGCTTAAATTCAGCGCCTTGTCTATAAATTCCCTTCCTTTCTTGTAGGTATCGATATATGATTGGTATGTTGCATCAGGTATCGGCTGTGCCGCGAAATAGACATAACGGCTATACAGACGAAGTACTATCGAAGCTAATCCTGTCACGACGATAACGAAGAATGATAACAAGAATAATCTCCGATATTGATTATGATATCTGGATTTCTGCCCGCCGATCATGCCGCTTTCTCATAATTTCACGGTTTCTCTTTTTTCTTCCGTCGGTTCTATCCTGATCCCGAATTTTTCGATTTTTACATCCTCTCTCGGAGGAATCTTTGCAGCTTCGACGTTCAATTGCGAAATCACGCTCTGTGCAGGAGCGGTAGATTCCAAGTCATTGAGCTTCAGGTTTCCCAGTCATGAAAAATCTGATCCTGACGGACCTGAAACATTCGGATTGGTTTCTTGTACATTCTGTTTGTCTTTTTGTTCTTCCATCGAGACTTTCTAAATAAAATCTCACATTCTGATTATATCCAGGAATCGTTTGAAATACCAAAATATACCATTGCTATCGCTATTTTGGATTGACAAAATCACGAAAAATGACGGATTTTTCAAAAAGAATTAAAAAAAAGGGCGGAAAAACCGTCCCTAACAATCAACAGAATATAAGTCTGATACAAATAAGCAGGATGAAAAGACCGACATTTCCATTGATAAGAGCAATCATAGCCCAAATCAACAATATTGTTCCTAAGCATCCGGAATTAGATGAAGATTTTTTATTTTCCATAATATTTTATTTTTTTATTTACACAGATACCTTACCTAGATACGTTCAGGAAAAATCTTTTGTTTTGTTCCCTGATCTATTGAACATCATTCCAATACAGATAAACATCATCGATATACCGATATATATTGTATTTGGAATATTGTTGAATGCACAACATACTGCTACGATAGAGAATATCAATCCTGCTATCACAAATAATATTGCTGCTATTTTCATGGCGTTTTGTTTTGATTATTACTATTCTTATATATATTTTCCATCAAATGTCAAGTATTTGTGAAAAAACAAAAAAAGTATCCACCCGGGTGGAAATTCTGGTTTTTTAGCTTCTGTAGCAGATTTGGTAACTACTGCACCCGGGTGCAAAAGTAAAAACACAAAAAAAGGACGGAAAAACCCGTCCTGTAAATTATTTTTTTTTGCCTAGATGTATGTGATCGCAAAGATAGACGATCGCAAGGATAAATATTCCAACGTAGAAAAAAACAATCATTAAGCCTATCAACATAGATTCCAAATGCAGTTCAGAATCTATATACCTTTCTTGCTGTTCATAATCATTCTTTATAACCTCATAATTGCTTTTTAGGATTTTGTCTGCATCACTTTTCTGCTCTATCTGAGCAAGAGAATCTATCTGAAGATTCTTTACAGCGATGACGCTATCCAAGCGCCGGTATTCAATCACTTTTGATTCAACTGATTTTTTCACCACCCATCGCATCCCGGGAGTGTTCTCGAATACAAAGAGAGCTGATGTATTGCTACTAAACAATCCAACAATCGCTCCAAGCGAGACTATCGCCACGACAATCACGACGATCATTTTGATTCTTTTCATTGTTTTCATTGGTTTTTTATATTTTTTATCTTATATATATTTTATATCAAATGTCAATGTCTAGTGAAAAATAAAAAAAAGTCCCTCCATTTTAGAGGGATATAGAGAGTAATTTTTATCCTCTGAGCTTGTACCGCAATTTAAACACCCAGTAAAGAAATTTATTGAACACGATATCATAACTACCAAAGAGCTCTCTTTTGGTTCATCCTAATGATTCCTTGAAAGCGCTGACGCTTGCGAGTGGATGTTTAGGAAATCCTGTAGGCGCTCCGCCCCCGGTGTCCACTGTTCTATATCCGTTTTCACGTGCTCGCGTGAAGAGTTTGAATTTCAAGAAGTGTTGCACTCCAATTTTATTGTATGATCTATCGTAGAATCCGTACGGACAGTAAATCATTTTGTCGGTAAACAAACATATCGTTCCTGCAATCATCCTGCCCTCCAGATACGCTCAAATCAGCATACCGTGACCTTTTTCGATATATTCGAGCAATCTGTCATATTGCGCTTTGGAAATGGTATTGAATCCTTTGGCACCAGCTGTCAGCTGTCGTTTCTCGAAGAATTCAGCGGTGAAATGTTTATCGACAACTCTGAATTCCATGCCTCATGCGATTGCTTTTTTGACGCGCTTGTGGCAACTTTCATCCATATCCTTAAGCAATTCCTCATCGGATTTTGTAGCATCATACACAATATCCGCGTTTGGCATATTCTCGCGGAACGCAGTCTGTAAACCATAATTTTGGTTAAATATTTTTTGCAATCCTAATCTGAAATCATGCATATCCTGATCAAATTCCGGACACCTTTTCATGCTATTATCGAAATGGACGATCTCGTTGACGAGTCATAATTGGAGAAATATTCATTTTTTTCTGAATGATTTTTTAAGCTTTGCAAGCTCTTTTTGGACGTATGCCTGATCATCGGGAAGTGTGACGCCCATGATTTGATATCGGCTCAAGTTGAATGGTCAGATTTTCTTTTCTTTGATAGATCAAAAATATTCTTTACCAAAAAGCTCTACAGTAAACATCGGTTTACTATAGACCTCATGCTGGATATCCTTTCGTAGTTTGGATTGGTAAAGATTCATAACAACCAAGAAAGTAAAACATGCTCTATGTCATTGCGAGGTATGAAGCAATCTTGTACGATCACTAGGACAAGCTATTTCATTCGCGATGACTATTTTTTTAAACAATTCATTTTTTACTCTACTGTAATATTTACTTCCTCTCATATTTCGAAGCTGACTTTTGTTGCTCTTGTCCCTGACATGATATCGTCAGCAAAACGAGAAAGATCAGTCTTGGAAGTAATTTTGAGATGTGGTATTTCGGTTCATAATCCGAGTTGTCTTTCTGTTTTGTACCCACGGACTTTTTCTATGACGGTAAGCAATTCATTGACTGCAGCAGAGATTTCTGTCATATCCTGTGTGAGTGAAAAAATATCACCATTTGGGAATGGAAGCAGATGGACTGACTTTTCTTTGATAGCGTTAGCATAATATGTCTGATACAATTCCTCAGTAATAAATGGAAGATATGGTGCAATCAGTTTGATGATAGCGAAAAACGTATGGTATAAAGCATATTGTGATGATAATTTTTGTTTTGCACCGTCGGTATATTTTTCTGGTTTATAGATTTTTTCTTTGACTATCTCAAGATAATTATCACAAAAGTCATGCCAGAAGAATCTTTCAAATTCAATCTTTGCCTGTCCATATTCGTAGTCATTCAGAGTATCGGTCATGAATTTTGATGTCGTATTGATCTGTTTGAGAATCCACGCATCGATAGGATAGAGATCTTTCTCATCCAATTTGGTGGTAACGTCGAAATCTTGGAGATTCATAAAGACAAAATTTGCTGCATTCCAAAGTTTGGTGATCAGTTTCTGTCCTATCTTGAATTCATTTTCATCAAACAATATATCTTTTCCCAATTGCCCTCCAGAAGCCCGATATCTAACAGCATCAGCACTTCGAGTCGTGATCAATTGTTCAGGATCAAATTTTGCGTTTCCTTTGGATTTGGAGAATTTCTGTCCTTTTTCTGCAAGACAGAATCCTGACATCATGACATTGTGAAATGCGATATCGCCCTTTGCGAAATAGCTTTGCAAGGTCGTATACAATAACCGAGTACGAATGATATCATGTGCCTGTGGTCTCAAACTCATTGGCAAAATATTTTGTGTATATCCATCTCTTTCAAGATATTTTTGGTTGATCTGAGGAGTCAATCATGACGTAAACCACGTGTCAAGAACTAGCATTTCTCCTCTTACTTGTTCAGCAGTATATCCGTCAGGCAATTCTGAAGTTGGATCGATTGGACCTCTTGCCAGTTGTTGTTCTGTCGGGAATATCATCTCTTCTGTCTTCGTATCGTATCGGACTGGGATAGGTATTCCATATTTTCTGCTGCGAGAGATATTCCAGTCTCGCTGTAGATTTTCTATCCAATCATTGGATCTTTTTTTCATGAATTCTGGATACCGTTTCATCTTATCGTTTTGTGAAAGCAACAAGTCTTTTTTGTCCAAAAGATTGACGAACCATTGTTTAACAGGCAGGATTTCTACAGGCACCTTCCCTCTTTCAGAGATCTGTTTGGACTGCACGATAGGATCCCTTTTTTCGACGATACCTCATTTTTTTTCAAACAATTCCATGATTTTTTCTCTTGCTTCGCTGATTTTTAATCCATCGATTTCTGGCACTCCTGAATCTACCATTCTTCCGTATCTATCGATGATTATCTTTTCTCCAAGATTATGTTTCTTGATCCGATACACATCCACTTCATCACCATAAGAACAGCACATAACGACTCCTGTTCATTTATCCATCTTTACTTTGTCGTCAGCGAGAATAGGGACGGTGACACCGATAGGGGTTGTAATATTTTTGCCTACATATTTGGCGAATCTCTCATCATCCGGATGTACAAACACCGCTCTACATGCAGGTAATAATTCTGGTCTCGTGGTCGCTATGACGAGTTTTCCGCCACAATCCAAGGTAAAGTTAAGATAATTGAAGAACTCGTTGAATTCTTGTTCTTCCGTCTCGGCTTGCGCAACCGTAGTCTGCATCTTGGTGCATCGTAAGGCAGGAAATTCTTTGCAGACGATATGTCATTCCTTGTAGAGTTTAACAAATGTGGACTGAGCTATCTGCTGAACTTCAGGGGAAATGGTCGTATACGTCCTGCTCCGATCGATGGAGAGTCCCAGCGATTTCCAGAGGTCAGAATAGATGTGTTTATATTTTTCTACGACTTCCAGGCATTTCTGGATAAAGTCCTTGCGTTCCACATCCTTGATATTTATTCACAACTCCTTCTCTACCAACAGCTCCGTAGGGATTCCGTTATTGTCATATCCCATCGGATAGAAAACGTTATACCCGGACATCCTTTTGAACCTTGCAATGATCTCCGCTTGCGTATAGGAAAAGATATGTCCGATATGGATTTTCCCAGACACGGTAGGAGGTGGAGTATCTATAGAATAGATTGGTCTAGAAGGATCTTTGTCAAACATATAGATTTGCTGATCTTCTCGGAATTTTTGCCGTTTTGCTTCGGATTCCTGGTGATTATACTTGTTCGCCATTTTTTGAAATAACAGTAAAATAAGGTGATTTACCTATATTCACTTGCCCAGAAATTTCAAGGTTTAATGAAAAATATCACACAGACAAAGGTCTCTTATATCATATTATTTACTTGAAGCTTCCAATACCTCACCAAGCAATGTTTTATCTTCAGCTGATGTTTTAGGATCATTGTATATCTCCAGAAGCGTTTTTCCTCTAGCTGTTTTGCCGGAAAGCTTCAAGCTTTCGCTCACCAGGTCTCCTTTTTTATCATATCGACTTTGAAATTTATCTACGAGATTTCTTCGATTTTTTTCATTAAAGTGGAACTTTTCCGGAGAATAAGAAACTGCTTTACTAAAATTCTTTTTTCGTCTTGCGGTAGTTATGATATCCAGAAGTCTTCGTGTTCTCAGATGCTGAGGCAAATCTTTACTCCACACTCCAGGTAAAAATCATCTTACCTTACAGAACTCCTGAATGAATTCATGTTCTTTTGAGTTAAGTTGATTGAACACTCAAACAAGCAGACTAGAAAGCATTAATGTATCAAATATTTTCCATTCACTCTTTTCTTTGGCTTTGGTGGCGATAATTTTTAGAAAAGGGATAGCTCAACTCGGATCTTTTACCATCAATCTAACATATTCCTGCTTTGCAAAATCTAATGACATATTAGGATTAGCGGCAAGTATTTCCTGGTATCTCTTCTCTGCAGAATTGTTTTCAGTATCATCTTTTGTCTCTTTAGGGAGCTCTTTTTTTTCTGTAAGTCACTTTATAAGTTCCTCTTTCTGTTTTTTGGAAATCAATTTCAAATTTCATATAGCGGCAATCTCTTCAGCCATATCATCCGTTTTTTCCAGCTCCTTTTTGTTTTCTATAATCTCTTCCATAGTTTCTCCCATAGGCATATATTAGTATATAAATCATATGTTTAATTATATCCACAATAACTTTATTTGCAAATTTTGGGGCTTGATTTTTCCTTTCCCTCTGCTATACTCAGCGCTGTTTACGAATAATGAAACACATGCGAATACTTATGCTTATTCTTTGACTTCTTTTTGGATCTCTTGGGTCAGTCATCCTCACAAGATTTGCCGATGGTATCACGCGAGAGAAACTTCGCGGATTTTTTTTCTGACGCTCTCAGTGCCCTCATTGTCATCACAAACTCTGAATCACTGATCTTGTGCCGCTTTTGAGTTATCTCGTCCATGGGGGAAGATGCCGATATTGCTGAGCCAAGATATCGTGGATCTATCCTGTCCTCGAAATCCTGTCAGCAGGAATTTTTTTGTGAACCTATCGATGGATGGGAGAATTTTGACGAGGCGTCATTATCTTCCGGATCATCACCAACCGATTATTGATTCTTCTTCTTGTGTATGATATCCAAAAATACGAGCTTCATATGAATGTACGATATCTTTTGGCCGCTACCGGCGTAGTAGGCAATCTCTTGCTTCCCAATTGAAATCTTCGGAACGCACTCTTCGCTTCAATCCTTTTTACCTGAGCATTCCTGCTTATCTATCTTTTTGCGAGACGATATGTAAAGATCAGGTTCAAAGAGCATCATGACGGATTCGGTGAAGGCGATATCTATCTAGCATTCATCATAGGCATATATCTTCCGCTCATATTCTCTTTCCAAAATATGCTTTTCTCCTGATCCATGATGATCAAGATACTTATCATTTTTGTCCTCATGAGCAGCCTCATCGGCCTTCTCCGAGCAGGTGTCCACTATCTCCTCAAAGGGAAATTGCATATAGAGAACGATTACATGAAAACTATCCCTTTTTTCCCTGCGATGATTATCGCTTTTTGGATTATCGCGCGGCAAGCTCAATATTTTATCACTCTACTCTTTTGATAGATGGCGAAAAAACATATCCCTTTGGATAGGCTCTCCCCACTCACTGCGACCAAAAAAAAATTACGTTCACCAAAAGTGTGGATTTTTCTCTTCTTGACCTTGATTTCGTATGGACTGATGATTTCCAGATTATTCTGACAGTTCATGGCTGTGGAATCTATGATCTACGTCATGCTCTTCTTCCTTTTCTTTCATTTTCTTTACCTTGAAATCCGTAAACTGCCGATCAAATATTTCCTGATATTTATGCTCTTTGTCAGTGCTATAGAATGAATATTCATCGGATATAGTCATATCTTGCTCGTCGCTTCAGCACTATCTATCAATATAGGTATCGTCTATCTCGCACGATTGCTCCAAGGAGAATCGCATGAAAAAGTGAAACGGAGCACTATCGGATATTTGAATGTCGGCTGATATCTTTTCACCGTATTCATCACTATCGGCTATAGTCTCTTCGTCCTCTGATACTATGCAAAATTTCCTTTTACCTGCCAAGATCTCTCTGATGCATCGAGTCGTGTCATCAATCTTTTCACTAAACCAGTAGAACATGGATTCGAAAAAGTCAAAGCAGATACTACTGCATTATTCAACACCAAGGTAAAGGAGGTAGCTACTATAGGACAGGATATTTCGCTGACAACAAAACAATCAACATATTCCAAAGTCATCCAACAATTCAATACCTACAAAAAGAATTTCTTGGATCAGACATTAAAAGACAATACTACTGTAAATATGGGTATCTGTGATTATGTCCTAGGGCAATTGAATAATATCTATGAAAATCCTGCCTTCAAAGCATCTGTCATCCTTCTGATGTTCTTGATCTTCTATGGATTCATCAGAGTCGAATTCCGGATCATGACCGGCATAGCGTTTTTGATCTTCAAACTTTTGTTTGCACTCAAGGCCTATCACATCAAGATCGTCATGAAAGAAGTGGAAGATATCGAATAGCTGGAATTGACTTTTTTCTTGTAATATATATACTCCAAAAAATAAAAACAGTATGTACAAAAAAAGCAAAAACAAACGGAAAAGGATTCAGACACGCGAGTTCTTCGAAGCACAGATACTCCCCTATATCTTCACTGGACTCATCCTCTTTGCATGCTTTTTGATAGCAGTAGCATTGGAAGTGAGATTCAGTTCCATAGGCAATATGGTACTTTGGATTTTAGGCGTAGGATTTGTAGCAGGAAGCTTGCTTCTGGAGTATTTCAAAGTAAACATCAAGAAAATCATCAAATGGAGTTTCAAAGTATTTGATCTCCTTGAGAGAAAATTACGTAAAAAATAAGACTGGCTTGTATCTCTATGGTCAGTCTTTTTGATTGAAAACATTACCAAGTCCTATATACTCAAGTCAACATTTACTTATTTTTTAACTAATGATACATTTCTTTTTAAATTGAGGGAAAAATTCACCCGATACAGAACAAAACAAATTTTTTTTTCAAACTGCTTTTGCTCAGTGAAACAGTGTCTTGATATTCCCTTTTTCCGAAGGAACAGAAAAAGATATTGTTTTTGATCAGAATGCCGAACATGAAATGTTTGAGAAGTGGAGTAACATCATCAATAGATACAACGTAGATAAACATCTTCAATTCACTTGCGCATGTAGAGATATTCCAACACTCATTGAGCAAATAAAAAGCAATGATATTCTTTTTTTCTGCTGAGGGAAAGCACAAAAGCACTTGGAGATAACCAATACAATTCCTGATTTTAGAAATCTTCTTGAAAACAAAATTATTGTAGGAAATTCTGCTGGCTCACAGATGTGGAGCAAAAACTATTATCATCCCAAGACCGAGACTGTAAAACAATGAAATGGTTTTCTTCCTATAAAAATGATGGTCCATTGGTGAGCAAATAAAGATTCTTGATTACTTGATGAAGAAAGAGAAAAATTATTAGACAATTATTGAGAAAAATTACCTATCTATAAAATACCAGAACAAGAATATATTGAATTTACTATTTAACATATTGAATATGACAAAACCAACAATAGTCGCACCCGGGTGATCGTACGAGAAAGCTATGGTCGCAAGCCATTATGGAGCCGAAGAAGTCTATGTCGGCGTACCATTCACTTCACTCAGAATGAGGCAGAATAAAATCTATAATTTTGACGATCTCAAAAAAACGGTCGATAATCTCCACAAGAACGGAAGTAAAGCGTTGCTCACGATGAACATCTTTCCGAGAAATATCGATATCAAAATATTTGAACAGACCGTGAAGCAGATTGCAGATGTCGGTGCTGATGCTATCATTTTCTCCGATCCAGGGACCTTCCATATCATCAGAAAATATCTGCCGGATATCCCTCTACATCTCAGCACCCAGAGTTCAACGATGAACCGAGCTGCGGTGAAATTTCGGAAAGAGATGGGCGTGAAGAGGATCGTCTTCGCGAGAGAGTTGAATATAGAAGAAATCAAGGAAATCCGTGAAAAGGTACCAGGGATTGAAATTGAAGTCTTTGTCCATGGCGCGATGTGTATGAGCTATTCATGAAGATGTTTGCTCGGCGATTATATGTCGTGAAGGCCAGGGAATAAGTGAGAATGTTCACATGCTTGCAGATTCAAATACAAAGTTCGACTCGAAGAAGAACGCAGACCAGGAAAACTCTATCAGCTCGAAGGAGATGAAGAAGGAAGTCATATCCTGTCGTCCAAAGATCTGTGTACAATAGATAAGTTGAAAGATCTATTGCCGTATGTCGACGCCTTGAAAATCGAAGGAAGAAGCAAATCCGAGTTCTATGTCGGCGCTATCGTGAAAGCGTACAAACATGTCCGCGACGCGATTTTGGCGAAGAAAAAAATCGATCCGAAGATAGCGAATCTCGTAAATGTCGTACCGCATAGGGAGTATCGGGATTGATTCTTATTCAACAAATTGCAAGATTTCCCTGAAGGAGAAACTCCGGTTGGCTCAACGACTTTGGAGAGTGCCGGACCATTATTCAACAGAAATTACTTCGGTATGTTCTCCGATGAATTTGTAACGAAAGATAAGAAAAAATATTTCCATATCGAGCCGAAGGAAGTCATCACTCCAGGGATGAAGATCAAGTTTTTGAGTCCAGATGAAATGGGCGAACTGAAGATTGTCGATATCCTGGATGTTAAATGACATCAGATAGAAAAAGCCCACTGCAACAGCTGAGCTGTCTATATCCTGACTGACAAGAAATTGGAGGGTCGGGAGATTTTATATGAGTAAAATCTTATGACTGGATTCACCATACAAGTCAGACTCGATCTAGAAAAGGATGTTCGAAACTATCGATCAGCTTTCAATAAAAACACTCATTCAAACAAGCGAAAAGAACAGGTGGAGCAAACGACCTCTATTGATTTGCAACAGCTACAGGGAATGGAAGAAGAAAATGCCTATCCTTTTTTGCGTGAATATTTAGAAGATTTCTGGAAAAGCCACAAGGATGAAGCAAACAAGAAAATCATAGAGATGCAAAGCGCATTTGATACCAACAAAAACGCTATATTCGCAAAAATGGAACAGCTTACCCATCGTCCTATATATAGGAATGATTTCACTATTTTCCTTACTTCACTCAACCGTGGTCCCTACAATGTTTCACTCGGGCAGACGCGATCTCATATACATCGGTCTTGAGTATGCAAAGCGTTTATCCACGAGCTACTCCATTTTCAAACCATACACTACTATAAAGAATATATTATCTCGAAAGTACATGATGAAAAAAAATTTGAAGATTTAAAAGAAGCGCTTACTTTCCTTTTGAATCATGAATTTTCAGATATCATAGAAAATCCAGATCAATGATATCCACAGCATCAGGAATTAAGAAAAAAACTCGAAGCATATCGAGTCGATTCGGATAAGGATTTTGAGAAATTAATCGAATATTGATGTGAGATTTTATGTAAAAACCAATAATCTACCCATCATATTTGAAGAATCGGAATCTCTTGATGATGCCTGCTATAGCAAGCAACATGGTAAATATTCCTATAATGATAAATGATGTCTGCAAACTGAATATTGCAGAAAGCACTCCAAATCACAACACTCCGATAATCTCTCCTATTTTTCCTACAAACTCACCTACTCCGGTAATGGTCCCCTCATCCTCTGGTCTCGTACAATCAGAGATATATGCGGAAATCACTGGACGCATCAGCGAAAGTCACAATGAAATACCGAACGTAATTACCATGATATTTCGGAATCCTTCATTGAATCCAAGCAAAATATAGAGCAGAGAAAGGAAGAACAACATCACGAAAAGAAACTTCCTCTTACTTCCATTTCCCGCGATATCTCAGGTAAAGAAATCTATCAAATATGGTAATCTCATCGCAGCAAACACCATAGCGACCTGAGACAGACTCAGATCATTCGCTATCGATACGATAGGAATAAAGATAAATCCGACATAGTTGAGCAGGTTAAAAAATACCTCGAATCCCAAAGCATAATACATCCTACCGGAATAGGTCCTGAGTTTGGATATCACTTTTTTGATAGGACGAAAGGAGAATACTTCATAGATGAATCTTTGGGTAAATGTTTGTCCTGCCAAAAATTCCTTGATTTTCTTCTTACCTAAACTCGGGAGCTTTTTATCTGTCAACAAGGATAATAATGCAAAGATAGGGATAAAGATAAATAGATGTGGAAGATCCACCTTGGTGATGAGGTATGAGCTAATCAACGCACCGACGATATATGCAAGGTTGATGCTTGAAAAATACAGACCGAATGATCTGCCTCTCTCTCCTCATCTCGTATTTTTGCGGATAAAGGTCTGATAGGTAGTAAATAACGATGCTGTCGCTAAACCGTTCAATAATACCGCCAAAATCAACAGCACCACAGAACTATAGATACCTGCAAGCACATATATTATTCCCATGATGATATAGACAAATTTACTTAAGAACAAAACCGATTTAAGATTCGCGTGATTATCAACTTCTCAGATGGGAATCGAAAAAAACATCTTACTCAACGACAATATCGCACCAATAATCGAAATCAAAAACACCTGATTGACGATATTTTTTATATAGAGCGAAAAGAATACATCCGCTCACAATCCTCGTCACAGCACAAATACAAAAAGAGAGAATCCCACCATTCTGATAGACAATGGTATCGAGAGAAAATTTTTTTTGATGACATAAAACACTCACCTTTCTATAAGCGTAGAAAAAAGTTCATTCTGATATGTCTTCTGGAATTGATTTTCTGGAGCGAGTGGCATATCTGTACTAGAAATAAATATCTAATTTCTATTGTAACGAAAAAATTTTTTTTGTCAAAAAAAGCCCCGTAGCATGTACGGAGCTATATCATATACTACTACGATTATTGGAGTCCTAATATCTTGTAGGCAAGTTGTATCACCTCCTGTTTGGCTGATACAGAAGTCAATTCCGAATTGATATGTATAAACATATTATTGGAGCCATATTTCTTTAGACCAAAAATACTCACTATAGGATTTTCATCTTCGCTGATAGCACTTATGATAGATACGCTATTTGGATATTTGGATATCTCGTTGGTGACCGTATATCATATCATATCGTAGGTATCCCTTACCTGATTGACAATTGACTTCAAGGTATCTCACCTTTCTCCTATATATGCGGAGATCTCTGTAGCATATTTCCCATTTTTTGGAAAGATACTGATAGACAGTCCATCGTCTTCCAATCATTTCACGATACCGATATTCCATGCAGAAGAGAGCTTAATAACTGGCAAATTAAACACCTGGGCTTTTGCAGGATTTTTCTTTAGCGTAATTCCCTCTACAAACTTCGTGAGATCAGTCAAATCCGAAATATTATCTCTATCCACAAACACTACGAATTCCAGATAGGTCTTTGTAGTGCTCGATGCTTGGATATAATAATACCCTATCAATGTCTCATCTCCAAACGATATCACATTCCATTTTTTTCCTCCCATCATCTTGGTTATCTTTTTTGGCGAATATTCATTTTTGCTAAGATATTTCACCACATTATTTGCATAGGCACCCATAGCTGCATCATTAGTCGCTATAAATGAAGATATCATGACCACACTATCATGTTCATTGTATAAAGTGTAGTGATAGAGATTGTTTGTCTTTTTCTCCAATCCGTTATCCAACACCAATCCTATTTCATTGAAGTTCGGCGTAGTAAATAATGTATTGTCTATTATTCAGGAAACCTGTATCGCATATGTAGATTTCAATCGTTTATCAAATACTAGAGCATATTTGGGTTTGTGTGCCACTCAAGAATTTCCTGCAATGAAATTCGTAATGATGCTCGTAGGGATAATATATCCCAGCGTTGTCTGTCCGTTGATAACAAAGGTAGGTATGCCTATAAATTCCCCTGCTGCGTTAAAAGCTCCTCATCAGGAATTTCCTTCATCGATATTTGCATCCGTTTTATAATATCCACCTTCAAATCACGCAATAGTGCCTTGTGTAGTCGTAATGGTTGCTCCGCCATTAGCCGGATAGCCTACCACGCGTATTGCATCTCCCATAGCCAAAGTACCTGATCCTATATTCACATACGCAGGCATATCATCATGAGGATTGACTATCTGTAGCAAGGCTAGATCATTTTTTTTATCATATCTCAATAGTTGCAACGTAGAGAAACACACAGGCACTTCATCTTCAGACATCGTCTGACATGCTTCGTATTGGAGTGTAATAGCATTATTACTATCCGTCACCACATGTGCATTGGTAAGCAATATGTTGTTTGCTACAAGGACAGCACTACCATATTGTTCGAAGGTATAGATATCGGAAAGCTTATCATAGCTATATGCATGGATCTTGAAAATCGGACTCGTCAGATCGCTGGTACTAGCATTTGTTTTATATCAAAAAGAGAATACTGCAGACATCACGAGCATTCCTAGGAGAATTTTTTTCATGAATTATATTAGGAATAAAAAAAATTAGCGTTTTGTTATAGCCTTTCTCAATCTTCCTCTCGTCCGTCCTGATTGCGGAGCGCTGACAACCTCAGATCCACCTGATGGAGTCTTTATGTATCTGTATCCATCCGGATCTGTCCTCAATCTCGTCTCTCGACAGATTTTCCTGCCTCTCAAAAATCGAATATAATCATGCCCTTTCGGATTTTTTACAACACCGACAACCCCAAGATCTTTCGCTTCTTCAACAGTGAGTTTCCTTTTTGGATACTCGAATCTCTTAGCGCCCTTGGTTCTATTTGCCGCCTTTTGCTGTTGGGATTTTTTTTTCGCTATTCCCTGTTTATTTGTTCTGGATGCCATTTTCTTGAATGCAGAATGTAAAATGCAGAATGCATAATGAATTATTTATAATTTTTCATTTTCAATTTTCAATTCTCAATTTTTAGATCGTGAATTGACCATTTTCGTAGATCACTTTTTGTGTACCATCGGACAATGTCGCAGTAACTCTCCTTTTTGCCGTGGAAATAATGTCGGTATGTCAGGAACTCTGATTGAGTCATAATGTTTCCAAATCTTTTTCTGTCAACGTGGTCGCATCACCTTTGAACGCATCGTTGAAAGCGCTTCCTATAGCGATATGCGTATTTCCTTCAGGTCATCATACATTCTCATCATACAAGGTTTCTCCCATAAATTTAGTGATATGAGAGAATCTTCCATCCGTCAAAGAAAACTCTCAGACCTTATCCATGTTCGGAATCTTTATCATCTCTTCCAATCCTTTTTTATTTTCTGCTGCATCGAATTCGACAATGATTCAATCTTCAAATTTCAAATAGATGCCAGTGATGAGCTGTCCATAATAATAGAGTGGTTGATTGAATCTTATCCATCCATTCGTTCCTCTCCGATCCGGTGATGTGAAAATCTCGAAAGAAGGGATATTGCGTCATGATCAACACAATCGTTGTCTGTTCGTTCAGATTTTTATGTTGAGATCAACATCATCTCCTTGGACATGCACCCATTCTATCGGCAACTCATCAAGTGTTTTCTTGATTTTTTCTGTCGCCTCAAATGTCTTTTTTCGTTCAGTGATAGGATCATCAGTATCTAAATAACAGGCTTTTACAATCTCCTGTCGATATTCTTCCAACGACATATTTACTTCATCAGCCATCGCTTGAGTCCCATACAATCCCAATGTCCATGTGTGTTTTCCGTCTAGTTCCTTTTTCATGCGTCTCTCTTTGTATTCTTTGCGAGAATGCAATCTTGCCGCTATTTTCTTGGGATCAATATCTTTGAGTTCGTGTTTGTCGGCTTCAGCCAATATAGAAATAACATGCGTCATCTCTTCCACTTTTCCATGAAGAAAATGACTAGGATAGAAGACTATCTGATCATCATTTGCATGATCGAAAAAATGCTTCGTCACGCCGTCAGGCAGATATTCCATGATTGGATGAGCACCTGCTTCAAGCACTGCCTGCTGTAAAGGAAGATAAAACGATTTAGCACACTCAGGAATCTGTACGAAAACGACGTCATCCTTTTTCACTCACTCCCCTCATCGGAGGGCGAATTTTACGAGGACATCAGCGTATTTTTTGAGGAGGTCATATGATGGTTCGTATGCCATATATTGGAGAAAAAAATAAAATCGTCGAATAAAGAATCAGAATATGTATTTCTTTGGATTTTTCAATCATTTCGGGAAAATAAAAAAGTCCTCGATTTTTTGACAGGAAAATTTTTCTGAGTATACTATAATACAGCAACTTTACATTTTATCATGCATATGAAAAAGAATATATCAAGATTCCGGAAACATTTCGATGAAAACAAACACCATTATTTTTTCAGTCTGTTCGGTGTTTTTGCTGTCGTGAAAACTATTTTATTGATAGCATGATTATTGGGGAATATTTCTTTCTTTCACTATCATACCAGCGCTGCTTATGAAACATTCTGTATAGATAACTCTTGAAGTCTGAATGTGCCTGTCATAGAATGCGAAGCACTCGTAGCACTTTATAACGACACCAACTGACCATGACGGACTACCGGTACCAATCGGCTAAATTCCGGCAACGTATGCAACCGATACGGAATCACGTGTTTCAATAATCATGTCCAAGAAATCAGTCTTCCATGAAATTCATTGAGCGGAATCATACCTACAGAAATCGGCAATATGGACCCTACAGGATTTCGATCCCTTAATCTTTCCAACAATCATCTTATCTGAGATATCCCCGCCGAAATAGGTAACCTCACAAATCTGGAATCATTATATCTACGAAACAATCAGTTAACATCACTTCCTACGGAAATCGGCAATCTCACTCACATGAATCAAATCAGAATACAACATAACGAATTAACATCACTTCCTACGGAAATCGGCAATCTTATAAATCTTGAGTTTTTGTATTTGGACAACAATCATCTGACCTCATTACCGGAAAGTTTGACGGGAACCGCACTCTGGGGAGATGTCGACACTTTCACCATCGATTATAACGAGATCTGTACATGAACCATGAGTCCATGATTCCTCTCATATGTAAACACCATAGCGGGAGGAGCAACACGGCAGACGAGACAGGATTGTCATACGTCCTTGCAATGTGCTTCGACTAATCATGTAGTCATTGCCAAAGTCCGCATGTATACCACAACGGAAGAATATGTAGTCCTTTATAATCCCACCAGCAGCAGTATTCTCCTCAGCTGATGGAAGCTAGATACAAGTTCAAGTGCCAATGATGCCACGATACCAGCATGAACAACTATTCAACCACATGGATTTTTTTCTTTTGGAGATACAGGAGATTATGTGGAAACGATAACTATCGCTGACAGCATCTGAGCAGTCGATATAAAGGACAGTTCCTGACAATTGGTTGACGCTTTAGCCTGGGGAAATTATGTTTCAGGCAATGCAACTGGCGAATGAGCGAGATTCACGCCAGGAGCAAATTCATTATCACGGGCATTAGAAAGAAAAGCGTTTGCTCAATCTACGGCAAACTCTATGATGAGCGGCGGAAGCGATTATTATAATGGCAATAGCTATGACAGCAACAATAACGCAACCGATTTTGTCAGAGTGCTACCGGAAATACAATGAGCAAACTCTATCACCGAGACCTGTTCAGAGACACTTCCCAACATCATCATCACAGAATTCATGTATAATCCAAATCCCTTGGATCCGAATAAATATGAACGAGTAGAAATCTATAATGCAGGCAATCTTCCAATCAATGTAGATGGACGGAAACGAGATTCCAATCCCTTCTCTTGTACAAAAGATACTATATCTTGACGATCATGATCAACGACAATCATCCCTGCTAAATGATATGCTATCGTAACAGAACAATGAGGATATGCATACATCAGCTGATTTACTCTGGATCCGAATGTCATAAAGCTCAAAGTTGATGATGATGCTATCTGATGTTTCGGATTGAATGATGCAAATAATGAAAAACATAGACTCTCTCTTGCTGACGGTACAACCCTGATCACCAGCGGCACATATTCAAAAAACCGATGAGCTGATGGTAGTGGGAAGTCATTGCAATTAGTCAACTACTTCTCATGACGAAACCAATTCAATGTCTGTGGATCCTTGCCGACCATGGGAACTGGAAATTCTTGCATACCTCCTGTACTTACTGAAATCATGCCAGTAACAACGCCAACAAACGATACTACTCCAAATTATGTTTTTTATGCAGACGAAGCAGTAACTATTACCTATGGAGGCAACTGTAACAATACGCCATGAGTAAGTATTTTCGCATGAGTATATACAGCGACATTAGCTGTATTGCCCGATGGTGTTCATACCAACTGTACCGTAATAGCGACGGATGCAGCAGGAAACAATAGCGTGCCTTTAATTATCCCTGCATTCACCATCGATGCTACACCACCAACGATATTACTTTCTGGTAATGCAAACATTACTATCATAATCAATACTAACTATACCGATGATGGGGCTACTGCATATGATATACAGGATGGTGACCTTACTAACAACATAGTGACTAGCGGAATAATCGATACCGGTACATTATGATCATATATCATCACTTACAATGTCTCTGATTCTTTAGGAAATCAAGCTATAGAGGCAATGAGGACCGTCAATGTCGTAGTGCAAACGCCACCAACATGAGGCGGTTGATGATGAACAGTCACCCACAAGGACGATTGCCCTGACGGTGATTATTCTCCAAGCTATTATGACAATATCTGTGGCAAGAAACCCATTAATGTATCATGATCCGTTTCTGGAGCAGCACATGCTGCACCCACTACGACGACCTACGAAAAAGCAATCACTAGGAAAGTACTTGCAAAACTCACAGTAATGTTTGTGCAAGAAATGCTCAGCCTGGAACCTGATACGCATAAAGCATGTGATTTCACCGACATTAAAAAGCAGACTATCGAAGATCAATCATTTATCAAAGCATCATGTCAGCTCGGGCTCATGGGACTACACAAGGATGGGACTACACCAAAAAAAACATTCGAACCCAATAAAATAGTAGGTATCAATGAATTTAGCACAGTTTTTTCAAGGCTTCTGTATGGCGGGAAAAACAATGTCGCACTAACCTCCTCAATCAAGCGATACACCAATCACATCAAAGCGCTTCAAATCGCTAAAATATTTCAGGATATCCCGAAAAAGATTGTTCCGTCATTTGTCATAGATAGCTTAAAGACAATTCAGGAACATCCTGAAATGATTCAGAGATAATACATCTCAATAAAAATCACTTTCACACCCATCGCTGATGGGTGTTTTTTATATAAAGAAACATAGCATTTTCCCTTCTTGTTATACCAAAAAAGTCCCATAAAATTTGACAGAAAAAAACTAGATATACTATATATAAGGGAATGTATTTTTTCATACATCAGTGATATCGTAAAGATGCTTATTCTATTTATAGGATTTTCAGTACTTTGAGTATCTTCGAGATTTTTGCAGGAAGCGAACTGACTATACAAAAAAGGCGTATCCACGTGTCGTCTTTTTTAAATTGATTTTTTATGGTTTTTTACTATAAGCATTCGACCAAAAGAAAACACGCCGCGGTACTTGCTCGCCTTTGGCGAGGCTCAGTCCCCCTCAACTTTGTTCGGGGTTCCACTTCGTTCCGGTCCGAGCGCACCCATAAACAAAAAACATACAAATCAAAAAGCATTATTATAGTAACCAGTAGATGCCGCGGTAGCTCAGTCGGTAGAGCGCACCCATGGTAAGGGTGAGGTCGTCGGTTCAATCCCGATCCGTGGCTAATTGAAACAATAACCTATCATCAACAATACACATATATTTTCTATGGTGAGACAAACTATGTCTCTTTTTTTTATTTTTTCAAAAAAAATTATCTGATTTTTTCTTTTCGGTCAGATTCCTTTTTTCTGAGAAATTTCATTTTTTTCTGTCTATTTTCACATATTACATAACTTTTTCTGTAAAACGGAAGTAAAAGTTACCATAAAAAGGACAGAAATTGGGTAAATATTTTTTTTCTGAGTACTATTATATGTGTAAACTTTTATTTTACGGAACCTTCGATTATATGGCTGTCGGCTGAAGAACAAACATCGAGCAGACCAAGGACAACAAGTTGAGATATCTCGAGGAGGACAATGTAGTTAACGTCACCAAAGACGATCTTACTACGCTGAAACTCCAAGTAGATAAGGAAGATGCCCTGGATGCAAAGCTCACCGCAATAAATGATCATGTTGAAAATTACTTCGACTGATTTTTGACTAATCAACGAGAAAACAACGTAACGCTGACCGTAAACGGAGCGGACATTACCGATAGCGTCAAAAATATCGTCATGAGCTGAGATCCGACAAAGCTCAAAGCACTAGCCAACTACGTCATAGACAAATCGCAATACGAAGGATATGTAGACCAAATCAAAGATGCAGAAATAAAAGAAGCACTCAAAAGCTACAATTTCGAGATCAATGACCTCTGGAAACAAATCGAAGAAACCGGTGTACAACCGACAAGAACAGAAGAAGAAGGTAATGTGTTGCTCAATGATCTCGGCGAAGAGACAGAGACAGGAGGAGAAGGCCAAGAAAAATATACTATGGCTGGTGATTATGTCGATCTTTATGATAACACGTGATATGCAACTATCGATGAGAAAAAAATGAAAAAAGCGATAGAGAATATCTACAAAGATGATGATGTGAGAAAAAGTCTGGAAAGGATTTTCGATAAAGAAACAGAAAAAGAACTTCATAAGTGAACATTTAGGATTAATCTTAGCGTAGAAGATGGATTGGCTGGAGTTATTATAGCTATCCGTGAAGCTATGATTGCATGAGCTGCTGGAGAAATTCCTGAAGAAGAAGGTGAAAAAACTAAAGCTCAAAAGCTCTATGAATATCTTTCAGACAAAATGCCAGATGATGAAGAGACGGGAAGTTTAAAAATAGAAAGAAAAGATATCGTATATCTTATGGAACAATGACTCATCCCGTACCAAAAAGAAGGGATATTGAATTTTGAAAAAAGCAGATTAGCGAAAATTCTCAGCAATGCAAAACGGTCAGATCTCGACGAATTTGCATCACTCCTCCAATCCAAGCCAGATATCGCTATGGCAGTCAAAGAGCGAAATAACGCATTGGAGATTACCTGAACCAGCAGATCAGACAAATACAAGGAAGGAGAGCAATCATCACTGATCAACCAATATAATGTCTTATCGTTCCTTTGCGATTACAATGGTGATGGACAGCTTTCTGCAGCATATTACGAAAAAGACAAGAAGGCTACCAAGAGAAGAGAAGCGCAAGAATGAAATAAGCTCCAAGAAAATCAAGGAGATGTCGGAACGATTTTTGGACAACAGATCTTCTTCACGATTGAACAAGCAATCAAGACCAAAAATATCGAGCTTGGCGAACCATTGGGAGAGCAATTGGTCATCTCAAATATCGTCAAGAATATGGAAATCGATTATAGCAAGGTATATTCTTGAAAACAAAGAGAATTGTTAGACAATATGTGAGCATTTGATTTTAACAAAAAAAATGGAGTGACTATAGGGAATCCTTATTGTACCAAAAAGAATCTTGCAAACCTCATCAATGGAAACCTCGACGAAAGCATATCCCCTATGCCTACCTTCAAGATCTATTTCTTGGACGCTATCAAAAAAATCAACGGAGGAAGCCAGGAAATCAATCCTGACCTTTATGATACGCTTGTAGGCAAGGAAGCTGAAAATATGATGAAACTCTACGAAAACGAAGCAAACCTCAAAACAAAACTCGACGAGATATTGCAAGCATCACAAGATCCTGTGATCCAAGCGCTCATCAAAGAGAAGGGATTGGTCCGTGTCAGAGAAACGATGTTGATCAAAGTCATGTCATTTTTGAACAACGTCACCTTGACGTTCAATGACGGAACAAGCGTGCCTATCTGAGAGCCATGAACCTATGGCGCTAGTAAAGCATGGGAAATACGCCAGACCAAGAATGAGCTTTTGGAAAAGACACGAAAAAATCTTGTACAAGGAGGTATCGCGGTTTCTCCTACAGGAGACATCACGCTTTCTCTCGGATTCTGAAAATCAGGCGTCAGTGAATCATGAACAAGAAAATGGTCATGGAACGTATGATCTGGCGTAACGGTAGGAACAAGCGGAGTAATGCTCGATATCATCAATATCTCAGGAGACATAGAATTCCAATACAACAAAAACAGAGTCATCAGTGCAGATCTTTCGAAAGTCAACAGCGCGAAATATCTCGGATTGGAATGATCCGCTGGATTGGGTGCTGGATTCGAAGGAGGAGAAACTGTCCTCGGTGTCAAAGGAAGCGCCGGCATCAATCGATCACAAGATCCTGAAATCTGAATCAATCAAATCGACAACCAATATAGAGCTGTTTCCGAAGAGATTTTCGATGTGACCGGAGTACCGCTCTCTACATTGAGTGACAAAAAGTCATTCACCGAACATCTCAGAGGCAACATAAACAAAGCAAAATCCGACGCAACATTCGGAGATTTCGTGACCCACAACGAACAGCATCTTACCGATAACATGAATTTCATCGTCAAATATATGGAATTTAATCACTTTTTCTGAGAGGACGGAATCTTCAAAAAATATCCTGATGCAAGCGCTACGAATTCCGCAAACGCATTACTCGACATCCTCCAATCAGGAAACATAGAGATGCGGAGGCATAATATCATCGCAGATCTCCAAAATTCTATCAAACTTACGAAATTATCGTTCGGATTGACGACAAGCATGTTCACCCTCAAGACATGGAAGAAAGAGACACCTCCTCCACCTGTGCTTGAAACAACAACTACTACATGAGTATATAATCAAGGCCAACAAGCGATAATAAATCCTGAGGTAATAGAAAATACAGAGAATCCCGACACTGGAGATAACGTTATTGGTACGGCTCTGATCACAGGCACTCAACAGCAATGGAATACAGCATATACATCAATTGAAGAAGAACCAACATTATCAGGTAATGTCATCGACAATACTACTGTATGAGAAGGTACGGACAAATACGGAGCGTTCTTTATGTATGTCGGCGCAAGAGTCTCTACACGGAAGAATATGTACGCACCTAATGTACCGCAGTATCTCTTTACGCAATATGAAATATGACAAGGTGTGGGTACGGAATATCTCGACAACCCTACAAAAGATCTCGCTAAATACGGAGAATATCTTGTCGCATTATACAACGATTCCAAGAATAGATTATCATATTCCGTAAATGAAGGCAGGCTCGTCCTTCACTTCGAACCAGAAGGAGGATCTGATCTTACGCTAGCAAAATTTTTGAATCTTCATGCAACAGCTGAAGCACAAGGCAATTTCTCACTCAAAGACAATACGCTTACTATAGGAAATGTCGGCGATATCTGAGCATACACGGTTACTGAAGCAAAAGGTGTACGCAGAGTACTCTGTTTGTGAAGCAAGAAACTCGATGAAGCCACACGTATCACATGAGACAAAATTGCTACTGTAGAAAAGATAAAGCCAACAGAAGAATCCAACAAAGAATGGACACAGGAAAAAATCACTACCGATATCATACTGAATATGAAAAGCGAAGCACCAAATGTTGCTCCTGAAAAAATTAAAGCTGCACAAGACGAGAGTAAGCTCTTCTTCGATGGTGAAGGAAAATTGACTAAGCCTGCCAAATCTACTGTAAACTTCGAACCTAGAAGCATCGAAGGAATGAAGCTCAAGACAGGAACATTAAAAATCCAAAAAAACACAGATGGATCATATACGGTCTCCCTCGATGGGACATCACCTACCGACCAGTTGACGATCACCTACCTTGATCAGAAAGAATATGAAGCTTCTTTACAAGAAGAAAGCAAAAACAAGGAAAATTACAAACCGGTCGAATCGTACAGTGTCGAGAATCTCTTCTCATTCGAAGGAGATATGCTCAAAGCGCAGACATTACTCAATACACTTGCATCTAGTATCAAGGATTTTGAAAGAAACACTAACAATACCAACAAGGTCGAATATCTCCAATTTTTATCCTCTTCGAGCAACATCATCGATAGCGATGGAGAAATCAACGACACAGAAATCAACAAATCTATCGAATATCTAAAAATACTTCTTCCAGAAACAAACACACAACTAATAGAATTGCGCGGATATCTCGATTCAAGGGATCGATCAACAAAGACATATATAGTAGATAAATTGAAACAGATCTTCGCAAAAGATGCACGATATACAGGAAAACAACTCTCCTATATCCTTTCTAGACATAACGGTCGGGAAACTGTCAAATGACCTTCCGGTTCAACGTTACCGACAGAGCTCGTGAAAGAGATGCAGAAGCAAAGAAATACAGTCTGGGCAAAATCTACAGAGACCTACAGCGAATCTCCTATCGTTCATCCTAATCTTGTAGGATATACAGCATTCTATAGAAATGTATGATCACAATATCAGAACGTAAAATTCTCTATGACATCGTTGGGTAGTACAACATCACAACTAGAACCGTATATTATTACTGACAGCAAAGAAATCGCAAAAAACCGGTTCCTCGGTAATCTTGAAAAGAACCAATACGAAGTAGAATATCTAGCCACTGCTTTGGAAGCTAAGTTTGAAGCACAATGAATGACACTTAAACTAAAGACAGATACCTACGAAAAGACACTTGCTATTGTAGAATCTTTGCTTAAATGAGACACCATTACTCTTGACTCTTGAGATAAAATAAGTATAGATGTAAATCGAGTATTCTACCTTCTCGGAGACTGTTGTAATGAGTCACTGGGAGTGGAAATAACGAAGATCAACATCCAACAATTCAATGAGGATATTACAGTCAAATGAAAGTACTCTGCAAGTGGAACTCCTGACAAGATATACAAAGGCGGTGTGGATCTCTATTATGACAACCACCACGTCACCAACAGAGTCGTGACCCAAGAGATAAAAGTATCAGCAAAAGGCTCCAAGAATATCAAAGATATAAAAAACACATTGAATGGAACAACCGATACATGAGTATATAAAAACCAAAATCTTTAATCATTTATATCCATTACTATGGTCACTAAACAAAAAACAGTATTGACGCTACTGATCGGATTAAGCTCCCTCATCTGAGGATTTTCTTATGCCGCATTGAATACTAGCGGACGGGAAGATAGAACATATCCCGTCAATGAAATTGCACCAGTTTCTTGCGACGACAATCAAAAAAAGATATATCTCGATGAAGACAACGATAATGACGAGCTCGTGGATAAAGCATTTTTCTTGAATAACAATATCAGAATCGATACTGCTCCTACGGAATCCTACAATGCTGTAAGTATTTTCAGAGACAATAGTGTCGGTACTAGAATACTTTATTTTAGACCATACACTGACATGCTCTACAAACTCAATAGTTTAGGATATCCTAGCACCATTGATTGATCCACATTTTGGAGAGGAAGTAAAGTATTCCCATATCAACAACCAGTTAGAGGTACAGCGACCAACCCTAATATGATAGTACTCGAAAGACCATACGACAACAACACAGGCAAAAATACCGTATGATTTGTTTTTTGGTATCAAATGCTGACTGCAAAAGGATTTGATAGTGGTATTGATTCAACATACGTATACCATGCAGTACCTGATATCTCATATTTCTTTGACAGTCTTGCTACATTAACGACTATCAGTCCTAGTACAAAGAGAACTTGGTATACCGACTTACGGACACTTACCGGATGTACAAACTTTAAACTGCATCGATGCGGTAATGGCAAAGTTGATACCTATGCCACCGGGCAACGGGCAATGCCTTTCACTGGCGAAGTCTGTGATGACGGAGTCCTCAATGGTACACAATCACATTGTAACGCTACATGTAGCGGAACATGAGGATTCTTCTGTGGTGACGAGGTCATCAACGATGGTTCATCAGAAACCGTATATCTCAGTTGAGATGGACAATATTATGGTCCTACCTATTATAGCGGAACAGAGTTGATATTTGAAACATGTGATAACGGAAACGATCCGAACGATCCTGATGGCGAATTCAACCAGGATGGAACAGGACAATTCTGTAGCTCAATCTGTTTCGACAATTTTACGGAAGCCTTTGTTGAAGTATTCATCAACGAGTAATATACTTACTACCTTATCTATTTATACTATTACATAAGACATCATGAAATTCACTATCACCAAGCACATCAAACGAGGAATAACCCTTTCGCTCATCTTATGAATGGGAGCTATTTCTTTTGCGGGAAACACTATTGGAGATGTCCCTGCGAGTGCGAATGAACTTAGACCTATCGAGTGGCAAACCACTCCATATAATGGTAGTTGTGATATCGAACAGAATCTTGCTTTTTATGACAAATCTCCGGTCTATCTCCGCGTAGGACAACCAAAAAGCACAGTGAACTATGTTTTCGACAAAACAGAAACTTATGTAATAGTATATAATCAACCTTTATTTGCTGGTACGCTTAAATTTCCTTATGTTGCTAACTTTGTTCCATCATCCGCATTCGAATCTGATAGTTCAAACATATTGACCGTAGAAGCTACGTGATCCACATTCTCATGATGAACGATGACTATGGATAGGGACGAGATAGCAGGACAGATCATCACCAAAAACATGGAAAGAGCTGCACTTCAGAATTCCGCCGGAGACACGCTTAGCTATTATTATAAGCTTGCGAATTCTACATTCACGCCAAAATCTGGAACGATAAAAATCAAGATCCATCCAACACTCACGCCAAAAACCTCTTGTACCAATTATTATATTGCAAGATGTGGAGATGGCGTCATAGACGATGAAAATACGGAAGGTATTGAAGTAGACGGTGAAACTATAGAACGACACAAGTGGTCTCTAGAACCTCATGAATTCTGTGATGACGGAGATCTCAACTGAACTCCTGGTCATTGTAATGCTGATTGTACAGCAATGGGAAATGGCTTGGGAGCTACCTGTTCCTTGACAGCATCACCTTCCACTATCGAAGCAGGACAGACAGTCACGATAAATGCAGGATATACTAGTGGTCAGAATCCTACTTTTTCACCAACAATTTCTGGATTTGTAATTCCATTCAGCTCTCCTACATGGAATGGAACCGCTACAGAAACTCCGACAACTACTACTACGTATACGATGAATGTCGAATGAGCTAACGGACTTAGCGGAACATCATGTTCTACAACCGTAACTGTCAATCAACCCGAACCACATCTTGGATGTACAATCACCTTCAGTCCTAGCATCGCAGCCACAGGGCAAGCAGTCAATGTATGATGGAATGTCAGCAATGGAAATTTTTTCTGAACATATATCTATGTCAGCGGTGCAGCTATCTGAACTCGGCCTCATCGGGTAAATGCTAACCAATACAACGGAGTGACTTCTATGATGCCAACACAAACAGGTCAATACGTCTTTACTATGATGGTGCAGAATAACGAAGAACAAGCTACCTGTACAGGAGTTTTGAATGTCATCGACAATATACCTCCATGTACGCTTACCACTACTACACCGACTATCTCTGCAGGACAGACTGCTCTTCTCCAAGGATCATATTCCAACGGAGTCCTCGCTACGATCACTCCTAGCATCCCTGGATTGAATTTTGTTTATCCGAATCGGAGCAATACAAACATCCCTGTAACACCTACAGCTACTACTACGTATACGATGAATGTTCTCGGTGCTTTGTGAGGAAGCGGAGTATCTTGTAGTACAACAGTACATGTCATAAATAACGGACTAACTCTCAGCAAACAACTTGTCTCTAATGTACTCTATAATTCCGGAGACATCGTCACATTCAAGATCAATTTTGCAAACAATAGTGCGAATACTATCAACAATGTAGTCATCACCGATTACCTTCCGCTCTCACTGGAATACGTGACTAGCCAAATCTTTGGCATCACTCCTCCCTATGGATTTGCGACAGGATTTTATGGAAGCAATGCATCCATAGAATATTCAGGATTCAATCTCGCTCCTGGACAACAAGGATACATCCTGCTCCAATGAAGATTCAAAGGATATCAATATGCGGATCAAACACTCAACAACGCATTCGCGAAATGAGATGACACGGAAACTGTATATGCATCAGCTTTATTCTATGCATACGCTCCTGGCGCAAATATAACGGTAACCAAAACATCCAACAAGCCATCATATTTCCCTGGTGAAGATGCAGGATTCACTATTTGAGTAACCAACAACGGTCCTGATATCATCAACAACATGACACTCACGGATAATCGGCCAGATGGATGATGCATTACTTTGGATAGTCAACGGGCATCAAATGTTCCACTTACTATCACTAGCGCCAATGACCCATATCAACGATCATACAATGGAACATTAGCTGTAGGACAAACCATTTATCTTCACCTTACCGGACACATCAGCAATGCTCCTACCTGTGTAGGTACCTATATAAACAATGCGAATGTTAGTTATGTAGTAAATGGAGAAACTAAGACAGGAAGCGCTCAAGCATTATCATTCATAGTCTCAACTACACCAAGTTCCACTATGAATTTTGAGAAGAGATTGATCCAATACGGAAGCAATTCATGAGATCCTGTCGTATTCGAACTTGTCTATCAAAACAACGGATCAGCTACCATCACGAATTTTGATATCGTAGACTATCGGCCAGGCACATTGAATTTTGTCTCTGCTAGCCCTATGCCAACGACACAGATCACTGCTCCATGAGGAAAAGAATTGCATCGATACGTCACTACTCCGCTCGCTCCTAACGGATCCGGCAAAATCACTATCAACTGAACTATCCAATAATATTGCTTTTAAACTATTACTGTTACGGAAATGAAAAAACTTCTTTATATCACCATCATTGGACTCTTGTGATTCATAGGATTCACCTGGGCAAATGTGGATAGCATCAATGTTGCGCCGATAACGCAATCAGCTATTTCTGGTTCCATGGCTTCGTTCACTGTCACCGGACACAATGGAACAGGTGATGCATATCTCAAATATGTTTTGCCGAAGACAGCAACATATGATGTTATGTTTTCTAGTGCAACACTTACGCCACGAAATCAACTTATGTTGTGATTATCAGATCATGATCCTATATTTTATATTCCTGCAAACAGTGATTTCTCCGTAACAATTACTGCTAAGGTAACAACTACTGTACGATCATTTTCTCCACTAACAACTACAGCAATATTTTCAGATAATCAACAATTTACCACTACACTCACGTCTGCGGTAGCACAAATTGCTCCTATTCCAGATCTTATCGTAACGAATATTTTGACTGGTCAAAATCCAAGCAATTCAGGTGACGTGGTAACATATTATATAACACTACAAAACATCTGATCAACTGCAGCGACAGGAATCAGCTTTATCAGTACATTTCCTATTCCTACATTATTTACTCCGACTGCAACATTCAACGGAACTCCTCACGCATATAGCTATATAAATTATCCTCAAGATTTTGTATGGACAGGAAGTTATTTGAATAATCTCAATCCATGACAAACTATGACTATCATGGTAAACGCTCCTATGACACAAAATTTTGCTATAGGTACAACATTCAATCATATCGTAAAAACAAGTTCTGTAAGCGCTGAATTTACCACAGGAAACAATAGCGCTTCAGCAGCATGAATAGTTCAAGCATTGCCTGATGTACGAGTGACCAAGACACTCGCTCCATTTACCGGATACCATGTCGGCGATGAAGTGAGATATACTATTGCTTATGGAAATAGTGGTGGAAAAGTAGCAAACAACGTCACTATCGTAGATACTATGAACGGACAAGTTTCATTGAATGCAACGAATTTCAGTATTGGATCACTTCCTGCAGGAAGCGGTGGAACGATTACTCTTACGTGAACACTTACTGCTACACTTACTTCATGAACAAACTTTGTAAACACTGCTGCTATCAGCACTTCAAGTACAGAAACTGCAACAGGAAATAATAGTTCAATCGCTACATGAACTATCCAAGGTATAGCATGAATCACTCTTAGTATCATTGCAAATAATCTTGATAGAACGCAATTGGATAATGCTCCTTATGGTTCTGGACCTGCAAATATGATCCAAGCAGTCAGTGGTGATCGTATACAATTGACTATCACTTACGCAAATAATGGAAACACCGTGGGAACGAACGCTATTCTCTCTCTCTCATGAATACAAGGATTTACAACACTTTCAAGTTATAATACAACTATAAATAGTATTCCTATCGATTATACAGGAACAATTATTCTTACCGGTATCGTAGGACCAAGAAATTACATTTCTTTTTCACCTACCGTTCGTTTGACTCATGATATCTGACAAACAGTAACAGATAGTGTAACGATAACTGAACCGCTTATTTGTGGAGATGGTATTTTGACGAGAACAGAGCCATGCGATACTCAAGGAAATCTTGGTGTATTGTATAGCGGACAATCTTGCGAAAATCAACAAGGACAATGCGTATTGAGAACTAACGCTATCGTCAACCTCGCATGTATCAACTATCAATATCCAAATCCTGCAGGAGGTTTCTTTACGTGACAATCTTGCAGTGCAGTGAATAATGCGCTTATGAATGCAAGCTGTGCAAGCATGACAGGATCAGCTCCTTCAGCTACAAACAACGGTTATAGCATCAATTATACATGTAGAGGAAATACTACGACCGATACCACTCCTATCACTATCAACTGTGGAAACGGCACAAGCATTTCATGAACAGGAGCTACGCTCAACGGAACATGTAGCTATGCTTCATCATTTGCAGGAACCGCACAATGTAGCGTAGGAACAGATATTAACAACAATCTTTGTAATGTAGTTGTTGCTGAGAATCAATTGCAATGTGATCTCGAAGCGCTCGATGGAAGAATCATCCTTGTCGAAGACAATGGAGAAGGAGAAGGTAGATTTAGATGTGAGACACGCAATGGCGTTATCGCACAAGAGCTTAGCATAGACTGCGGACCTGGCGGAGACGGCGATATCACAGAAAGCAACGCCTCTCAAGTCGAAACAACATGTAGCTATGATGAAGATACTACACCTGAAACGGCAACCGTTACCTGTTCTACCAATGACGTCATCTGTGAAACAGAAAACATAATTATCGATGAACCTATCCTATGATATTGTGGAGATGGTGAAATCGATGGATACGAAGATTGTGATGATGGCGATGAAAACGGCACATCAAGCTCCAATTGTACTGCAGGATGTGATCTCAAGGATGCAGAGATGGTAGGATGTTTCAATGTAGGAAACATGAACATCTCTATCCAAAAATGAGAGATGCTTCCATTCCGATGGATGCTCGACGCTAACAAAAACATCATTCCAGGATCAAGCTGTGAAGATAAACCTGATGGAAAAATCCCTGTAGAGACCATGTATTGTACCTTCAATATCTATAACGGCTCTGATACAGAAGCATCATGAAATCCTGTAAACCCTACGCCTATCGTCAAAAAATGTAATGAGAATAATCGGAATTGAGATCTCTTCAATTTCTTCGAGAATCAAGCGAACAGGATCGGATCTCTTCAGAATGCATTCGGAAAATATGCACTCGATTCAAATAATTTCGTGAATAATGTCTTCTGAGAATATAAGATTGTTTTGGAAAAAGTCGAATACGAATATTGCCGCAGCGATGAAAAAGAAGAAAGCGATATACTCGACAGAGTATGTAGTGTCAACTTCACTGTTACCCAACCATACTTAGCACAGAAGAGTTCATTTGGTGTAACACCAAAAGCAACAAATATCAAATTAGATAAATACAAAACACTCGACACAGAAGATCTTATCAAATCAACTGACCTTGAAGATATCATGGTGCTTGATGAATCTGAATACGATGGAGGAAACAAAGTGGATGCGATGATCAATACATTCATTACTAAATACAATAAGCTCGCAATCACTGTCCCTGAATCATCGCTCAAGAATACTGCTTTCGAATGATTGGATATCACCGTCAAAGTAGTACCACAGCAAAAAATCTATATCCTACAATCTGATACGAAAAAAACGATCACGCTTCAGAACATCAAAAAATTCACTTCTCCGTTCACGATCGTCACCAAGAATATCGATCTCATCATCAAGGGTAATGTAGATTACAACGGCATGTTCCTAGTAAAATGAGGAACGATCACATTTGAACAAGCTGATGTCAGCGGCGCAGACAGATGCCCTGCTCCACAAGTAGTCAAATGAATATTCGTGACTGATGGCGGTTTTGCAGGAACTGATCCAGCATTGAGAAACGACACGACCAGCAAGAATCGATGTTCAAATGGAAACTTGCATGTCAAAGGAATCCTTATGGGAGACAATATCCAGGAGCTTGTCGATTCTAGAAGATCACAACTCAATGATCGGTTCTACACAAAATCATCTGCTCCTGCCGCTATCAAGGCAGAGAGAAGAAACGAAATCTTCAATGGTGCAGCAGTGCTTATTGAGTATAGCCCAAGCTTACGAAGCGCATTACCTCCAGGTGCAGGTGAATTTACCAAAGCATTGGAAATCTATAAACAATAATATCTTATCATCGTATATATAGTAATAAGGGCGACCACATATATCGCCCTTTTACTATTTCAAAAATTGTCTTGACATTTTATTTTAAATGTTTATAGTCATTATACCATCATAAAGAGATGGAACTGGTAAATATTCTATTTTGCCAGGTAACAACTTAAAAGTTAAACAAAAATAAAAAAGCAACCAATATGAAAAACATCATCGTTTTTGTTGTAAGTGTCATGATGACATTTGCTTCTTTCGGCCAAATACCAGCTGATGCTGGTGCTATCTCAGGGAGTGCTAATGTTTGTGCAAACAGCACAGCATCGTATTCCGTAGGAGTTATCGCCAACGCAACCTCTTACCTGTGGGTTATTCCTAATGGAGCCGCAATTGTAAGCGGTTACGGGAGCAACTCAATCATGGTAAAAATGGGTACTTCTTCAGGAGATGTGATCGTATTCGGACAGAATGGCAACATTCTGGGGAATCCTTCATCACTGAATGTTACCGTCAATGCTGCACCGACAATAAGTGTAAACGCAAGCCCCACGGATATCTGTGCAGGTTCTGTTACCACGCTTACTGCAAACGGATCTGGCATAGCATCGTTCGCATGGTCGGGCACGACAGCAACAACAGCATCCGTGACCGTCAATCCTACAGCGACAACAACATATACCGTTACTGTTACCGGTAACAACAGTTGTGTTGCTTCAGGAAACGTTACGGTAAATGTACATGCTGCACCAAACGTTACACTGAATCTCGTAGAAGACAATGTTTGCACGGATGTGAACAGTGTTCTGCTTGCTGGCGGTTATCCTACTGGCGGCACCTATTCTTGTTCAAGTCCTAATGTCATTTTCGGTGGCACTACTGTACACCCACCGATTATCGGCGCAGGAACGTATGTCATCACCTACACGGTTACGGATATGTATGGATGCTCGGCAAGTTCGAGTGACCTGTTCACGGTCAATCCCGTTCCGGCAGTGATGTTCAACAACATCCCTGGTCCGGTGACTACAAGTAGTACACCTATCGACCTGAACAATGTGGTCATGCCACAGGGCGGAGAATTTAGTGGCCCTGGTACCACTCCTGGTAGTAGCATCTTGAATTTTGAAAGTGCTGGTGCAGGAACGCATATGCTGACCTACACCTATACTCACCCTATAACTGGGTGTTCAGCATCACAGATTCAATATGTCACTATTGTAGAAGATAGCACTGGTAACAATACCATTGGTATCAACGAAACAACAGACAACAAACACATCTCCCTCTATCCGAATCCAACCAACGGGATAGTGAATATCTCCGTAGAAGGAAACGTGATCGATATCCAACTCTTTGACCTCACGGGAAACCTGATGTATTCGTATGTCGGTGAGACTATCGATTTGACATCAGTACCGACAGGTCTCTACCTTATTAAGGTAATCACTGAAGGAGGTAATGTCTATTATTCAAAAGTAACAAGAAATTAATTAAGAATCAAATGATTCCCCAAAGAGCTCGGATTTTTTATCCGGGCTTTTTTTTGTACCCGGGTGCTATGGCCACTAAAGTCGCTACAGAAGCTGATTAGTGAAAATTTCCACCCGGGTGATTTATACACTAAATTCACCAAAAATAGACTTGACATTATCTGGTAAATTGTTATAAGATTTATGTTTAATTTTTGTACTGTTTTATATTCAACATATTTCTCGCCATGAAAAAATTTTCTCTTTCATCTCTTCTGAGTGCACTAGTACTGGCGTTCGCAATCATGTGATTGATTTCTACCAAAGCATTCGCTGCTACTGATGCTGACTATCTAGCATTCACTCCCAATGGATGTTCAAGCACGAGCATGACCGTTTTTCATGTAAGTAGCTGAGATATCATAAACGGAGCATCATTATGAGTAAACAATACTATTTATGTCATTGATGATGTGCCTACAGCTATCAATGGAAACATCAGCATAGACAATGATTGTGTAGCTCTTGTAGCAAACGGCAACGCATCAGGGAACACGCTCTTGAATTTTGCTGGCGGAAAATATCTCTACAGCAATAGGAACGCTATCAGAATCGCATGATTTGATACTACTCACAGATTAGAGATTGCATGAGCGACAAGCCCTGCAGGTATCATTGTAGAAAATGGCTCTTGAATAACCATTTCCAATACTACGATTTCATGATTCACTATGCTTTGAGGTATCGTATTTTCCAATACGAACAATAGCACTATCACCAACAATACACTTTCCAACAATATCTATGGATTGAATATCCTATGAACAAACAATACTATCACCTACAATACTATCAGTGCCAATACCAGCAGAGGAATTTGGATGAAAGCATGATCAAACAATAGCACTGTTTCAAACAACACTATCACCAATGGAACTGATGGTATACTTTTGTGATGAAGTACAGGTAGCACTATTTCAAACAACACAGTAAATACTGCCACCAATGCAATTTCTCTGTGATGAGACACTAATCATTGCACCATCTCAAATAACACTGTTTCCAATAGCACCTATTGAATACTATTGTCTGCAACGACTTATCTCAATACCATCTCCAACAATACAGCTACAGCAAATGTCATTTGAATAAGCGCTGATTGAGCAAGAGACAATACTTTCACAAGCAACACCATCTCTTCAAATACCAGTTATGGTCTCTATGTAAATGGAGGAAAAGGAAACACTTTCACCAGCAATACTATTTGATGAAACACTACATATGGAATCAGCATAACAAATTCTGCTAGTGGAAATATTTTCTCTTCCAATACGTTAAACAATTCAAACATCAATATCAATATAGTAAACGCTCATTATAATCAATTCACCAACGATACGATCCAGACATGAACCAAATGAATTTATCTCAACAATTCCACCTTCAATACCTTTGATGGAACTACCATAGCAAGCAATAGTGGAATGATCTTGAATGCAGCAGACAACAACACCTTGAAGCTTGCAAACAATACCAATGGCGTCTATCTGATCGGTGGATCTGATAATAATAATATTCTCAACACCCAGATTCTCGGCCAAAATAATATCTTCATTTCCAATGGATCCAACAACATCATCACCGGAGGATTGTTTACAACAACATCTACTACAAACACTTCCGTAACCATCAATCTCAAAAACAATCAATCATCTCCTACCTATGAAATCACATGAGCTGGACTGAGCTGAACATATCCTACAACATCAATGACCGGTTCTACATGAACGGTTGTTATAGAACTCACTCCGACAAATAATGAAGTCAAAAATATTATTGTTACGTACAACAATGGAAATATGCAATATGATTCAATCACTTTATGAACGACAAATAGTGGTGGTTGATCTAATGGATGAGGCGGTTGAGGCGGTGGTTGAGGAGGTTGATCCGTAGCGTGCACCTCTGCACAATTAGTTTGTTCTGGCGGTGTTTGGACACGTGTCAGTGGTACTTCATGTACATCATCACTCATCGGTAATGCATGTACTGTAGGAGGATCATGAACACTTCCTGTCGGAAGCATAGCAGGATCACACTATTCTACGGAATTGAACAACGCATATCTTTGGGCATACGCAAATGGAATCACCACTATGAATACTATCCAAAAAGCGAATATGTGAGGTACACTCATCAGGTCTCATATGGCAAAAATGATCAGCAACTTCGCTATCAAATTTGGCGGATTGACTCCTGATACAAGCAAATCTTGTACCTTTGATGACATCACAAATCAAAGCACTGAAATGAAATTCTACATCAAGCTCTCTTGCCAACTTGGCTTGATGGGACAAGGAATAACACACTTCGATCCCAAAGGAGAAGTTACAAGAGCGCAATTCGGCACTATTCTTTCTAGATTGATCCGATGAGATATGTATGAATGAGGCACCAAATATTATACCAATCATCTCAATGCATTAAAGGCTGCTGGCATCATGACGCAGATCTCCAATCCTTCTCAAAAAGAGATCAGAGGATATGTTATGCTCATGATGATGAGGACCTATGAATGAGGATTCTTGAATGATTAATAATCAATAATTAATAATTGAGAATGTAGGATTTGTTTTGTTGTGGACTATTGTATCATGCAATAGCACATACCATCACAAGCTCCTACATTTTCTTTTTTTCAAAAAAATTTTTTTCTGACTTCTTCCTATCCCAGCTCCATTTCACCCGCTCATCTCACATTTCAACATTTGAAATACCAATTTTCCTGCCCTAATTCTCATCTTTTCCTCTTTCGCTATTTCCCTATTTCCCTCGTTCACTATTTTTATCTTTCCCTTCGTTGATTCGTTCGTCCGTTGATCCTGATAACCGTAGATTCAAAGCCAAAAAATAGCCCATATCACCAAGTTTGTTTTACTGCTATTTTCTTTTAATTCTGCTTGACAATTTATAGGAAATGTTTATAACATTCACAATGCGCTAGTCATAGCTGCAGAGATGTACCGAAGATATCGTGAGATTTCCTAGGTGATCATTAACAAAAGTATAAACCAAAAGAAAGGAGGAAAAAATGATTCTTCTCAATTTTTTGGTTAACAGGATCGAAAATATATTTATCCAATATAATAAAACACTTTTGATCAGTCATCGGAAAATCTACGCTGGCGATTATTTGGGTTTTTTATCAGGGTAAATTTATTTCTTCTGTTAATCAACGTTTCGGCCAAAGGATACTTGCCAGTCAAAACGAAAAACAACGACAAAAAGCATCCAAAAAAATGAAATAAATAAAAAATCATAAGAAAATGAAACACTTTTTGTTTTTCGCTGTGCTGTTGCTCGGAATGACATCGACACAGCTGGGAAGTGCACAATCACTTTCCGTCAGCCAAACTGCCAGCAGCATCTGCTCTGGATCGGGAACGATGGTAACTTTGACTGCAGTCACTCCTACCGGTACTCCTTTGACCTACACATGGTCAAACGGAACCACAGGGATAGACTACATCGAAGTCTCTCCGTCAAGTACTACAACCTATACAGTAACCGTGACTTTCCTCTCTGGAGGGCCATTGACAGCCTCGGCAACGATCACTGTCAATCCGACACCTACCCCGGTAGTAACTCCTGGCACTGCATCATTTTGTGCTGGAGGAAATGTAGTGCTCACTTCCACCATCACTGGACAATGGTATCGCAATGGTACTATCACCGGTGCAACGGGATTGAGCTATACTGCTACAACAGCAGGGTCGTATACAATCTTTGTGACTGTAGGAGGTTGTTCTGGAGAAAGCGCTCCGGTTACGGTGACGGTAAACCCCTTACCTGATGCTGGTTTTACCCCGAATTCGGTGTTTGATGAATGCCCGAACGCAATCACCCCATTTGTTGCTAACCTTACTGGCCCGAATTACACCTACCAGTGGTACCGCAGCGTGAGCGTGATGGGACCAACTAATCCGGGAACAGCAATCCCTGGTGCTACATCAGCAACCTACACGCCAAGTTCAGTGAACGATGTGGGAACCTATAATTTTTCACTGAAAGTCATCAACACATCAACCGGCTGTGTAAGTAGCTGGTAAAGTAAAAAAAAGTTAAATTAAAAAAAGTCAAGAAAATGAAAAAACTTATTTTTGCAATAGCATTGGTGATGATCAACTTCATCGCCTTCTCCCAGCAATATTCTGTTCAACGCACGACTCGCGCCGTTTTTATCGCTGGGATTATCAGTATTCCGAATGATACGCTGTGTAGTGGACAACTCTCACAACAGATCACCGGAACCACTCCTACAGGCGGATTGCCGACACCGGCTCCTACCTATCAATGGCAAATTTACACATCGACAAACCCGGTATGGACTAACATCCTGGGCGCAACGACGTTGAATCTGCAAACAGGCAGCCTCACTGGAGGCGATTATTCCTATCGCCGGATTGACAACGACCCGGGGTGCGGATCTAAGGACACCACAAATGTGGTAGCAATCCACGTATGGAATGTCTTTGTTGCTGGTACTGCTACGGGAGGTGGAAATTTCTGTTACGGAGTAACAGGGACAACTACAACCTGTACTGCTGCCACAGGAGGTAATCCTACGACAACACAGGAACTGCAAACCTCAACAAACGGAACGACCTGGACAAACACTGGCGTTACTGCTCTGTCCTATACACCCGCAGGTGTTTTGACTAGCGACATCTATGTTCGCTGGGAATTCCGGAATGCATGTGATACGTTATGGAGCAATACTATACTGTATCATGTCTATCCTCAGCTTGTTGCAGGCACTGCAAGTACAACAACAACTTCTCCGATATGCTATGGAACTAATGGCGGAACCGCTACAGCTACCGCAGCTACCGGAGGAAATATCGCAGGCACCACAGTCGAATGGGAAAATTCTGCAGATGGAATTACCTGGACCAATACCGGTAATTTTACCTTAGCCTACTCATTTGGCATTATGACAGCTCCGCGTTGGACACGTATCCGTTACATGAATTTGTGTGATACCTTATGGAGCAATACATTGTTCATTGATGTATATGCACCATTAGCTCATGGCGGAACACCTGTTTTAATAGGTGCAAACGATACCATTTGTTTGAATACCGATCCTGGCAATATTGATGCTCCGGCCGCAACTGGTGGAAACAACGTTTTCGCTTATCAGTGGCAAAGTCGCTTCAATAGCGGTACCTGGACGAACATTTCTGGAGCTACCCTTGAGGACTACGATATTCCGTCGTTGACGGTATCAGGTCTGTACGAATACCAACGCATCGCTAATACAGGTTGCGGAACTGTAACAAGTCCATCAGTTGCCATATATGTCTATCCGGCATTCAATGCTGGTGTCATCGGCTCTGATGCAGAAACCTGTTCCGGCGCCGCACAAGCTCCTATCATTCAAATTACCGCAGCTTCTGGCGGATCAGGATACTATACCTATCAGTGGATTGAATCTACTGACAATGAAGCAACCTGGCACAATGCCCCTGGCGCTTCTACGGGTACAGGATACACACCGGCTACCATCACTACACCTGTCGATCTTGATTATTTCTATCGCAGGATAGTAACGGATACCTACGGCTGTGGATCTTCACCATCAACTGCTCAATAAACAATTAAAACGTCAACAAATGAAAAGAATATTATCAAAAATCCTATTGATGTTCGTTATTGTTTTGACGAGCAGCACAATAGGTTGGACGCAAACCCAACAAAGCGTCCAAAGGACAACGCATGCAGGACCTGCCTTGCAGAGCCTCATGAGTTCTGGCACAACGCATTGTGCAGGACAACTGGGACCTGATCTCTATCTTCCGTATTCCGTGAGTAATGTAAGTTATTCATTATGGAAGGTTACTTCATTGGTTCCATTGACTACAACACTGGTTACTACTGGAGCAGGAAATGGAGGCGTACTGAATTTCGGTGCCATGAACGATGGTACTTACTTCAGTACTGCTACAGATTTGCTCACAGGGTGTAGCGACACGATGGTCAATTATGTGACTATCACATCATTGCCGATTCCTACAGCTGACATCACTTCCAGTGGTGCAACTACAGGTTGCGGAACCGTGACGGTTACCCTGGGTACACCGTACGAAGTGGGCTGTACCTACCAATGGCAAAAAGATGGTGTTGATATCATTGGCGCTACAAGCACCAGTTATCCCGCAACTGTCACTAACACTACATCAGTATTCACGGTTACTGCAACCAACGGCCTCGGCTGTTCAAGCAGTGACTTTGAAATCATTACTGCCAACCCGTTGCCGACAGCTTTTTCGGTGAGCACAACTACTCCCACTTTCTGTGAAGGAGGTATCGGAGGAATCGTCAATCTGTCCTCTTCTACCAGCGGCGTCAACTACCAGCTTATGCTTAATGGATCGACTTCGGTCGGTACACCTGCAGCTGGAACGAATGCTGCCATGCAGTGGAATGGATTGCTCACTGGCGGAGTCTATACTGTAGTAGCTACGAATCCTTTGACAGGATGTACTGCTACGATGACGGGATCCGCAGTAGTAGTTATGGATCCTCTGCCGGTAACAGCCAACGTGATTGCTGGTCCGACAACAGTATGCGCCAATTCGGTCGTAACCTATACAACGTCAAGCATCTTGTATGCTGACAGCTGTATCTGGTCAGTACCGAATGGTGCTACCATATTGTCAGGACAAGGAACAACAACAATCAATGTACAATTGGGTACTGTCAGCGGTGCTGTCGGAGTGTACGGAAAAAATGATTGCGGTAGTGGTCAACCGACTACTATCAATGTGATCGTCAATCCGTCACCGATATTTACCGTAATGGCTAACCCTGCTGATCTTTGCGCTGGAAACAGTACAACCTTGAGTGTCAGCACCATAGCTTCAGCTTATGCTTGGAGCGGTGGTGGAAATACTCAGTCAATATCTGTTTCCCCTACAGCGAATACCACCTATTATGTAACGGTCACCGGAAGCAATACCTGTACTGCTACAGGCAATGTAACGGTAACTGTACATACCCCACCAAATGTAAGCTTGATGCTTACAGAAGATAATTTCTGTACAGACATCAATTCATCGGTAATTAGTGGTGGTTTGCCTGCTGGCGGAACCTATACCGGAAGCTGTGTGTTTGGTGGCAACACCATCTACCCGCCGGTATCTGGTCCGGGAACATACGTCATCACCTACACGTACAGCGATGGATATGGATGCAGCAATTCGGCGACCGATTTGCTGACCATCAACCCGCTGCCGGTGGTGATGTTTGTGAACGTGGTCGGTGCAATCTATACCGACACCCCGCCATTTGACCTGACTGCATATGTCTCTCCGATTGGAGGAACGTTTAGCGGTCCTGGCATGGTAGGAAGCATATTCAACCCGGCATCCGCTGGTGCAGGAACGCATATGATCGAGTATGTCTACACGCATCCTACGACAGGATGTAGCGCATCACAGATTCAATACATCACCGTTGGTTCGGTGGGTATCGATGAAATGACTGCAGCAGTCAACTCAATCAGCATGTATCCGAATCCCGCAAATGATCAGCTTCACCTGATCGGTATCGACACCAAAGAAATCGTTGCATTGGAAATCTATGACCTGATTGGCCAAGTGGTGTATTCCGCTGAAGTCACTTCAGAAAGCATTGATATCGATGTAAACGCATTCCAACCTGGAGCATATCTTATCAAATTCAATGACGCTGACGGCGTTTCCGTTACCAAGCGTTTTGTAAAATCTGAATAACGATATCTTCTGACTTCTCATAGGCGGCAAGTTTTTACTTGCTGCCTTTTTTTATTTTCAAAAAAGAAAAGGAATATCTGACGCTGTTCACGGAAATCCTGCATGATCTCGAGCATATCTTCCATCAGCATTCAGTGTGAAATATTCTTTTTGTAAAAGAAAAAACGAATTCAAAATTCGATCCCTTTTCCCTCTCCCCCAATTTCGTCATTTTGTGTCAATTTCGTGTTGATTTTGTATCTATTTTCCCTATATTCATCGACACGTAAATTTTTTGTTTACTCTGAATTTTTGGAAACCCCAATTATCATCAATGTAAATGCAAAATTTAAAATTTACAATTTAAAATTATCGTAGTATGCCAACTATTAATCAACTCATCAAGAACTGAAGAACCAAAAAGACGTACAAGTCCAAAGCTCCTGCTTTGCAGTTCGGTATCAACAAGCTCGACAGCAACAAGAGAGTCGACAGACCTGCTCCATTCAAGAGAGGTGTTTGCTTGAAAGTCTCTGTCATGGGTCCTAAAAAACCGAATTCTGCACAAAGAAAATTCGCGAAAGTAAGATTATCCAATGGAGCTGAAGTCTTAGCATATATCCCAGGAGAATCCCACACTCTTCAGGAGCACAGCGTAGTGCTCGTAAGAGGAGGTAGAGTAAAGGATCTTCCATGAGTAAGATATCATATCGTCAGAGGAAAATATGATTCCAACCCAGTAGACAAGAGAAGACAATCAAGATCTCTCTACGGAGCGAAGAGACCAAAAGCATCTGCTAAATAATCTATAATATTTCAGCATTTTACCATTTCTGCATTACCATTATGTCAAAATTAATCGTCGGTTCTATGGCCAACTCAAAGATCGAAAAGATCATCAACTACATCATGAAAGATGGAAAAAAGAGCGTAGCAAGGAGAATCTACACAGATATGCTCAAAGAGATCAAATCCAACGGACACATGAATCCTGAAATAGTCTTGGAAACAGCTATAGAAAACGCTTCTCCAAACCTCATGATCAAGTCCAAAAGAATGGGATGATCCGTATATCAAGTCCCTGTAGAAGTGAAGCAGGACAAAAAATTGTTTTTCGCTTTCAAACGGATTCTTGCTGGTACCGCATCAAAAACAGGGAAACCTATGTACAAGAAACTAGCTGAAGAGATATTGGCAGCATACGGTAACCAAGGATACGCAGTAAAGAAAAAGGAAGAAACACACAAAATGGCTGAAGCGAACAAAGCTTTTGCTTACATGGCAAAATACGTCAATTAAAAAGTCATTTCGAGTCGCAGACGAGAAATCATAACAAAGATAATCATAGATTTCTCCTCATTACATTCGTTGAAAAGACTATCCACCAATAACATTTTAATCTATTAGCAATATAACAATGGGAAATACCAGTGGTGCAAAATATAAGCACATGATGTACAATGTCTCTCGGGCAAGCAAAAAATCAGGAAAAAAGCTTGAGAAGGCTATCGATCGAATTGTCGATCTAGAAAAAAAAGAAGCTAAGCAAGGAGCCACCAAATGGATTGCTAAGACCAAAGTAAAAGCTCAAGCTAGACTCAAAAAATACGGTGTCACCCAAAAGATGGTCGACGCAGCTTTGACAAAAAAAGGAATCAAGAAATAGTCTGTACCACCAACTATATTCCCTCATTTATCATTTATCATCATGTATTAAGATGGCAAGATTAAAAACCAACGCAAAGAGAAAGCTCAATAAGGCATTGTTCAGAGTCGAAAAAGTAGTTATCATGGACGTAAGAAAGAATCTCGAACAGCAAAAAAAGCGAAAAGCTAAAGTCATGAACAAAAGGGCTAAATAATTTTTTACATACTTGTACTATATATTCAAAATGAATATCGAAAGACTCAAACATTTTTACGACAATAACGGCGCTAAAATCGTTGATATCAAACCAGGAATGAATATCGAAATCCACGAAAAAGACGTTGAAACAAATAGAATCCGGAGATTCAAATGCCTTGTTATCAAGGTAAAGAAGCCTGCTCACGCTGACGGAACATTCACCGTAAGAGGAACTGTCGCAGGGGTAACCGTAGAAAAAATCTATCCATTGTCATTCAATAAATTCGACAAGATCATCCTTCTCGACGAATATAAAATCAGAAGAGCTAAGCTCTACTACATCAGAGACAAGGTAGGAAAAGATGCAAGATTCAAATCAAAGATCACGGCAGACAAAAGAGATATCGATCTTCTCAACAAGGAAGCAGGAAAAGTTAGAGAGAACAAAGGTAAGAAAAAAAGAAAATAGACTTCGTATAATACATCCTCTATACGGATACAATGCACCGTAAATTACTAATCATTACCATTTATTTATTGTCATATAGTTTAATGAAACTCACGGTAACCTCTCGCCAAGATAAAAAGGCTAAAGAACTCAGAAAAGAAGGGTTGATTCCTGGAATCATCTATGGAAAACATCTTAAAGAGCCTATCGCTATTGCTTGCAAAAAGAACGATCTCATCAAGAAATACAAGGAAGCTGGCTACTCTACTCCAATCACGCTCGAAGGCGACAAGATGGAACAGTTGGCATTGATTCAAGATATTCAATTGGATCCTGTAAGCGACGTATTGATGCACGTAGATTTCCTAGCTATCAATGCTAATGAAAAAGTTACTACTGAAGTACCTTTGAAATTAGTTGGAGAATCTCCTATCGAAAAGCTTGGAGAAGGAAAGATACAGCTTTTGAAGGACTTTGTCGACGTTAACGCATTGCCTCAAGACCTTCCACATGATATCACTATCGACATCTCTTCTATCCAGACTATGAACGATGTGGTATTCGTCAAAGATCTTAAGGTATCCAATAAAGTCGAAATCATTGACGATCCTGAACAGCCTATCGTAACCGTTCTTACTATGACAGAAGAAACTACAGAAGAGCCTGCTAGCGATACTCCTGCTGCTGGTACTACTCCTGCTGCTGGTGCTGCTCCTGCTACTCCTGCAAAAGAGGAGAAAAAATAATCTATTTATCATTTATTAATCATACCGATGCCAAGAATATGTGACTTTACCGGAAGAGGAACCAAATCTGGAAATATGAGATCTCACTCTATGAGAGCTACCAAGAGAACATTCAAAGTCAATCTTATCAACAAGAAAGTAAAACTTGAAGATGGTTCTCAGATTAAAGTAAAAGTAAGCTCAAAGGTATACAAGAAACTCAAAGGTTTCATCTAATATACGATAAAACGACTAAGCGCTTAAACGTTTTGTCGTTGTCATAGCTAGATTCAATCAACCATTTCGGTAGAGCAAACCTGCTTTACAGGGGTGGTCCCAGGTTCAAGTAATATAGCTAATGCAAGTAATAAACATATAATCATTCCATTATGGTAAGCTCAATCATTTCGGTAGAGCAACCCTGCTTTAGCAGGGGTGGTCCCGGGTTCAAGTAATATAGCTAATGCAAGTAATAAACATATAATCATCTAGTGTGGGGTAGTAGCTCAGGCGGTAGAGCAATAGCCTTTTAA
>CAZJMP010000003.1:0-42294 GCA_964547365.1 uncultured Candidatus Peribacteria bacterium
TGTAACTTTCCGCTAGTAGGTGAAGCATTTCCTATACCTACATGATTACTATTGAGATTATAGATATCACCTCATAAAATTCCTGTTCGGAAGCCATCGCCTCCTCCGCCTCCGCCTGCTCATGAGACTACGAGATTATCAGTGGTTACATATATTACATTACCTAAATCATCGATACCGAGCACTTTACCAGAGAAGTTATATTTTCCTGTTAAAATAGCTTCGTCTATAAAAATTCCTCATGAAGAAAATTCTATACGTGGTGACATATCAGTTCCATCATCAGTGATGCTTATTTTCGCTATCGTCTGTTGCGCATTATCTATCACGGAAGGGATCTCTACAGCTCCCAACACTATCAATGACGCAAATCCGAGGACAATCGTCAAAAAGAGCAGAATAAGATTTCTGAGAGAAATGTCGTGCGTATGTAGATTATATGTTCTGAACATTATGCATTAGCTTAAAGGCTAAAGTTTATGGCTTATAGTAAGTATATTCGGAAATGGCGAAAAATGCAAATCCTGGTGGATTTATCCATAATCCAACCAAAATCATTGAAACATGCTTTCTCTTTACAGGACAAGTGGAGGATTATGTACAAATTTTAAACAATATATTACTCCCCTATATCCCCTCTGAAACAAAGGGGATCATTCCCTTCCTTTATTTTAGAGGAAGGGATAGGGATGGAGTAATTGAGCTTGATATTATAGTCTATATTTGTACTATCATCTCACATTTTTACGTTATTTTTCATTCTATGCCAAAGACTCCAATAAAAACTTCTGCAAAAAAAACTTCTGTTGTAGCAGATAAACCCGTAAAAGCAAAATTCGTCAAAAAAGAATCTGATATTTCTCTCAAAAAGGCAAAAAAAACCGTTGAGGCAGAAAAAGATACTGCATCCAAAGTCCTCAAAGCGGATGAGTTGGCTTGATGAGGGTTTTTGTCGTGATTATGATTCAAAAAAGTCGAAAAGACAGAAAAACAGAAGGAGGAAGAAAAACGCATAGAACAGGAAGAACAAGAAAGTATCGTTCTCGAAAAGCCCAGACGTGCATCGTTCTCTTTCGATAAAGTGGAAGTCTGAACTACGAAAATAGTCTGAAGAGAAGATTTATCTTTTGTAGGAAGAGAAAGAAGACCTACTAAACCTGCAAGGCCTGCTAAGCCATCAAGACCTCCTCAAAGAGGAGATCAACCTCATAGAGCGTTCAATAAACCAACCTTTTCTCAAGGGAAAGCCGCTCCTGCAAAGCATCATGTGCCTTTTCAAAGACCTGCACCTTTTCAAAGACCTGCATCTCAACAAGCTCCTGTTCATGTAGTTCCTAAAGTACAAAAAATAGCTACTACATCAGCGAATCTTGTCAAAAAGGCAGAAATATTCATCGATGATAAGATCACCGTCAAGGAATTCTCTGAAAAGATGTGAGTTCCATTGCCTGAACTTATGAAAAAATTATTGCAAAATAAAATCATGACCTCAATTACGGCTTCCTTGGATTTTGATACCGCAAATCTTATTGCTTCAGAGTTTTGAATAGCTGTAAAGAAACATGAAAACAAAGTGGATGTGCAGACATTCATGAGCGGTGATTTGCAAGCTATCCTAGATATGGATAAAGATGCAGAACACTTACTTCCTAGATCTCCTATTGTCACTGTTATGGGACACGTAGATCACGGAAAGACATCATTATTGGATTATCTCAGAAAAACCGTTGTTGCTGAAGGTGAAGCAGGAGGTATCACCCAATCTATCTGAGCTTCTGTCGTAAATTATAATGGCAAAGAAATATGTTTCATCGATACTCCAGGACATGAATTGTTTACGAGTCTGAGAGCGAGATGAGCAAAATTAACAAATATCGCTGTCATTGTCGTCGCAGCTGACGATAGTGTGATGCCGCAGACGATCGAATCTATCGGACATGCAAAAGAATCAGGTGTCCCTATCATTGTCGCTATTACCAAGATAGATAAACCAGGAAAAAATATGGATCAGATCAAACAAGATCTTGCAGCAGCAGGATTGACTCCTGAAGATCGATGAGGAGAGACACCTATGATCGGTATTTCATCCAAGACCGGACAAGGTATCCCTGAATTACTTGAACAGATATTGCTTCAGGCCGAAATGCTTGATTTGAAATACAATCCTGATAGATCTGCTGTGGGTGTCGTTGTGGATGCACACAAAGATCCTAAACAAGGAGTCGTTTCCACTATTATCGTCATGACAGGAACATTGAAAGTCTGAGATATCATCGTTGCATACAACACGACCGGAAAAATTAGAAGGATGCAGAACTGGAAAGGACAAAATATCATCAAAGCTACAGGAGGAGAACCTGTTCAGGTACTTGGTATTTGAGAGCTTCCAGAACCAGGACGTATCGTAGAAGTAGTGAAGAACGAAAAAGAAGCACAAGAAAAGATTGGACTCATCCAAGAACAAGTCAAAAAAGATACTGGTGAATCTGCAGTCCACCAATTCATCAATCAGTTGCAATCAGGTACTCAATGAGCTGAATTGAAGCTTATTCTTAAGTCTGATGGATCAAGTAGTTTGGAAGCGTTGCAACAAGCAGTCAGTGGTATCCAGTTACCAAAGAATGTAACGATAAAAGTCATCCAGGCAAATGTAGGACATTTCTCTGATTCTGATCTTGCGTTGGCTCAAGCATCATGAGCGTTACTTCTCGGATTCAATATTTCACTCAACGCATTGCTCAAGAAAAAAGCAGATAGTCTCAAGATAGAAATGAAAAACTTTGATATCATCTACGAACTCACTGATTATCTCAACAAATTATTGTTAGGAATGGTAGAGATAGAAAAACATGAAGTGATGTTTGCTAAGCTCGAAGTCCTATGAATATTCTTTACCAAGAATAAGGACATGACAATCTGAGGAAAAGTCATTTACGGAAAGTTACATGGTAAACCTAAATTTACGGTTATGAGAGGTGAAGACATCCTCTGTAACGGTAACATAGTCTCATTACACAAAAACAAAGACGAGGTCAAAGAAGTAGGTGAAGGCGAAGAATGCGGTGTTAAAGTAACTACCGGTAAAAAGATTGAGGTAGGCGATATTATCGAGTTCTTTGAAATGCAGGATGTAATTGACTAAAATAATTTTGAATGTTAAATGTTGAATGAAAGACTTTGTATCATTACTAACTATGGTAATTTATAATAGTTTATACAGAATAAATACCTTCATTTAGCATTTAGCATTAAGCATTTAACATTAAGCATTATATATGAAATTAATCGTAGGGTTATGAAATCCATGAAAAGAATATGAAAAGACCAGACACAACATTGGATTCGTAATGGTGGATAATTTTGTCGATCGAGAAAAAGCAGGCAAACGAGAATATCAGAATAAATGGAAATGAGAGATAATCGAAGCGAATATCGAAGACCAGAAAATAGTTTTTTTGAGGCCTATGGAATTTATGAATCGTTCATGAGGAGCAGTCGGTGCGATAGCAAATTTTTATAAGATAGAACCTAAGGATATTCTCATTATCCATGATGATATCGATCTCCCAGTAGGGAAAATCCAGTTAAAACTCTGATGAAGCAGTGCCGGTCATAACGGTTTAAAAGATATCATAGCGAAAATAGGGACTAATGAGTTTCGAAGGTTGAGAATTGGAGTTGATAGGCCATTGAACAAAGAGGATGTCGCTGATTATGTCCTCCACCCTTTCAAAAAGGAAGAAAAAGACCTTATCGATGATAAGGCAGGAGAAATAGAAAAAAACATCAAGGAATTTATTAAATAACGTAAATAAAATAAAAATACCATTATATGAAAAACAAAAATATTGAATCTACAGAAGACTTAGCAAAAATCGTTCTCTTCAGTTCCCATGTTACTACACAAATCGATAAGGAACAAGGGAATACTCCGAAAGAAAAATTCATCAATTATTTTATGAAGATCAGTAAAAGGTCTCAGAGTGAAACGTATACGCAAAAATTCATGCTTTCTACCGGAGTGATGATTATGGATCTTCTTATAGATAAGGCACCTAGGGAAAATCTTATGAAAGCGATAACTAAAAATATCGTGATACTCTTGGTGATATGCAAGAAAAGTTTGATGAAATTTGCCTCCAATAGGGGTGATGATATCCTCAGTAAAATCAATCTTGATGAAGAATTAAAATCTGATTATGTCGCTGAGTTATTCGCTATGGATCTAAATCAACTATTAGATGAATACGCATCACTTAAACGACTATCATGAACCTGAAGGGCGGTTTTTCGCTCTTTTTTTATAGCATTATGGCTGCGTTGAAGAAATCATTCAGCGGTTTCATGATCTTGAAAACTGAAATACAATAGTCTAAGAAGTCCTCTTGCAGGACTTTTTTGTCATTTATCTTATGGCCTACAAAAAACGATTTCATCTTGAGCAATTCCCCTGCTTTATGGTTTTTGTCGAATCCTTTAGGCACTTTCTGCAAGGTTTCTCATTGCATTGAACCGAATGTTTTTTTGAATGCTGTAGTGCTGACTATCTTTTGTAATTGTTTATAATTTTTTGCAATATATGTTCTCACTCTCTGTAAGACCTGTGCTGGTGGCATATATAATCCTCAACCAACAAAACATTCTCCTGGCTGTATATGGACGTAATATCCTGCACCGACTCCATGCTTTCCTTCTTCACGAATGATGACGCCAAAATTCGTCTTATAGGGAGATTTGTCTTTGGTGAAACGGATATCTTTATTGAAACGGAAGGTAGCATCTTTGACGGACAATGCTCAAATATTTTTGTCTATTTTTTGTGTCGCTTCAATAAGCTTTTTTGCAAAATCGAAAAAATTATCTCTTTCCATCTTGTAGAGATCTCTATTTTTATTCATCCATTCGAGGTTATTATTCTCTTTGACTGCTTTGAGGAAAGCGAGTGTAACTTTAGTGATCATAAATACCTATAATCAAATAATATATACATCATTACGTCATTCCGGTGTTATTAGCGGAGCTTGCAACCGGAATCTAAAAACAGCCATTTTTGTATAGATTCCGGCTGCAATATTTAACGCCGGAATGACGCTGAAACGGTCTAAAATAGACTCTGTGACTTAGGTTTATTTCCTTCTGTCGGAATATCTTTCAAAAATGGAAACTGTTTAGTGATAGTATTCCATCCTTCGTAAATTTTAAGTCCAAGCTCTTCTGCTTTGGTCTTTTTACTTCCTGCCTTTTCGCCGATGAGCATAAAATCCGTCGTTTTGGTAGGTGATTCATGGAAGAGATATCCGTTCTTTTGGAAATAGTCAGCGATTTTTTCTCTTGGAATATCGAATGATCAGGTTATAGAAAAGCTGCCTTTTGCTTCGTCAGCTTTCAAAAGATCTGAATATTTCTTTGGATCCAAGTTCACTCCATAGTCTTTTAATTCATCCAATACTTTCAGATTATGTTTGGCACTAAAAAACTTGGTTATGCTTTCTACCGTTTTTTCTCCGATTCAATAGATATTGCTCAATCGTTCTGGATCAGTCAAATTATCCATCATTCATTGTTTATCATTCATCTGCGAAGTAAGATCTTGTGCCATTTTTTTGCCTACATGCGGTATTCCTAGTCCGTTTAGTAATCTCCATACTGCTTTATGCTTTGACTCGTCTATTCCTTTGATGATTTCCGCGACTTTCTTGTCTCAAATTCCTGGGAACTTCATTAAGTGTATTTGGATTTTACTTTCTTCAAGTTTGTAAATGTCTGCTACGGTTTTTACGATATCATTATCGACGAGGATATCGACCATACTTTCTCCGATACCTTGGATATCCATACAGTTTTTGCTTACGAAGTGCTGAAGTTGCTGTTTCACCTTTTGAGGACAATGCGGATTGGTACAGTAATAATGGATATCGATATTGGTTATCGGTTCGTTACATGAAGGACAATGTTTTGGCGGATGGATAGTTGTTTCCGTTCCGTTTCTTCTATCAGTAATAACGCTTACGATATAAGGAATCACTTCTCCGCTTCTTTGTAGCCGGATCCGATCGTGCAGATGGATGTCTTTTTCTTTGATGAAATCCCGGTTGTGCAATGATACTCTTCTTAGCGTCGCTCAGCTCAATTGTACGGGCTCCAAATTTGCAACGGGAGTAAGTATTCCTGTCCTTCCCACTTGTACATCGACGGAAAGTATTTGCGTCGCCGCTAATTGCGCAGGAAATTTGTATGCAACCGCCCGTCTCGGATGATGGTCAGTAGATCAGATCAATTCGCGTTGTTGCTCATTTTCTGTCTTGATTACCAATCAATCGAATTCTATATCTTGTTCTTCTAAAAATTTTTTGGTTGCGGGATCTTCGCAGAGTTTGATAATTTCTCCTATATGGAGACTTGTCTTTTCTCGTGGAAATACCGGAAATATATCCTTGAGGTGAACGCCCTTCGGTAGCTCAACTTCATTCAAAATATCATAGATATGGATGACTAATCCTCTCTTGGCAACTTCTTTTGGATCCAATAATTTAATGCTTCCTGCTGCGGCGTTTCTTGTATTGGCAAATGGAGTCTCTCCTTCTTCCTCTCTTTCTTTATTGATCTCTTTTCGCATAGATTTTGGCATCAGTATTTCTCCTCTTACATGAATGTCTAATGGATGTTTCAGCTTCTTCGGTACATTCTTTATTGTCCTGACATTTTCGGTAACATCATCACCCACTCGTCCATCTCCACGAGTGATTGCTTGAGTATATTCTCCTTTCTTATAGATAAGTTCTACACTCAAACCGTCGAATTTTGGCTCTACACGATAGGAAATTTTTGCATGAGGATCAGCTTTCAGAAGTATTTTCTTGATCCTTTCATCCCATTCTTCCAGATCTTTTGCATTATACGTATTTTCCAATGACATCAATTTCGTATCATGTTTTGCTTGTTTAAATCATTCACTTACTTGGCCGATCAATGTCTGCGTAGGACTATTTGATGTTATGAGTTGGGGAAAATGCTCTTCTATCTTTTTGAGATAATCGAAAAGTTCATCATATTCCTTATCTGATATAATCGGCTTATTCTCTATATAATACAGATGATTATGATCTACGAGACAATCGATCAATTTCAGATAAAATTCTGACACTTCTTTTTCGGACAGATTGCCGATATCGTGATGTGCTTTGATGAATGCTTGAATTATTTTTGTTTGTTCTGCTAGACTCATGAGGATTATTTTCCTTTAAATACTACACCGAAAGTAGCTAAAATAATATATACATCGAGAAATAATGATCGATTCTGGATGTAGTAAAGATCGAGTTTTGCCTCCTCTTCGAAGTCGAGGTTATCTCTTCCGAAGACTTGTGCATATCACGTTATACCTGGTTTGATGGAAAGCAATCTCTTCTGTCGAGATTCATAATTTTTCACTTCATTCGGTAAATGCGGTCTTGGTCCAATCAATGACATCGTTCATACGAATACGCAGAAAAGCTGAGGTAATTCATCAAGCGATGTCTTTCTGATAAATCTTCCCACTCTCGTAACTCTTGGATCATCCTGTATTTTTGGCAAGACGCCTTGTCTGACATTTGAATCTGATTGGATGAGTTTCTTATACAACGCATCAGCTTCCTTCCCTCCGTATCCTACGCTAAGATGCGTATACATGCTACGGAATTTGAGAAATGAGAAAAGCTCTCAATACCTTCCTACTCTCTTGGATTTGTAGAATATCGGTCCGCGAGAATCTATCTTGATGGCTATTCCTATGAGTATCATGATCGGTAAAGTGATGATGATCAAGAAAGATGACGCTATCATATCCATAATCTTCTTGAGCACTATAGCTCGACCGTCAAGTTTGGAATGCTTGTATTCCAATGCAATGATGTTATCTATATTTTCCGGTGTGTATACTACATCCTCCAAGAAGAATCCTTCGCTGATATGATAGAACCTGGTATTGTCGCTAAATCTCACTTTCTCAAAGATGTTTTGTAATGCTTCTTTATTGAAGCTTCCTACAGCCACCACTATGAAATACACTGATATATCTATATCTTTGATCTCGTTTTGTGTAGCGAATTCTGTCCTAAAAGAGAATCCGTTCTTGATTTTTTCTATAGCTTTGTAGCTTTCCAACGTATCGCTTCCTATGATAAGTATTTTATTGTCTCCTTCTGCATGTCTTTTGGCTTCCATATAATTCCATACTTGATCAAAAAGAAATATAGCTATAAAACTTCCTATCGCGCCAAGTAGGATAATAAATCTCGATATCCCGAAAAAGAAAATGAAATCCTGTCCTAAATAAGCAATGAATGTGATCGATATCACTCGATATACTCGGGTCTTGGTGAATGTTTGAAAATACCTTTGGATAGGCTTATGTAGCTCATATAGCTTTTTGATGATACCTATCGCGACAAATATGAATGCAGAGATGATGCCGAATGCCATATTCTCTTGATAATTTATCACAGGAACTCTCAACTGTACGCCTGGGATCAGATCCGTAAAAAGACGGATCCTGTACATCACATAGAAGATCACGATAATGATACCCATATGCAATATCGGTCTTAATATGCGCAATACCATATTATATCTTCTCTTCATGGCTATACATACTATAAGATAAAACTTATTGTTTCTTTATCATATCATTGATATATTTAACGATTTCGTTTGTCTGGTGTTCAAATTTTCCTTTTGCGGGAACACCAAATCCTGCAGCTAATCTATGTCCTCATCCTCCCAATGCTTTCGCTATCGTATTACAATCGATGCTTCTGCTGCGAAGCTCGCCGACCACTTCCTTTGCTCTCAAAGAGCCTCTGATCATATCGCCTATTTTTCTGATGAGCAGCACCACTTGTGGACCGTCTATATTTTGGATTATGTGTAAACCGTAAGCAGCTTCTTCTTGATCTATATGATACATATCGAGTTCTGCTTCATCATAATATGTATACAATAATCCATCTTTTTGCTGTATCCTATTGAGAAGCAATTGCAGGAATTTTATCGAGTTGAATGATTTTTTACGGATGAAATTATTGACCACAAAATCCTTGTCGGCTCATAATTTCAACAATTTCAATGCATTACCAAACGTCCTGATATGATCTTCACCAAACAAAAAATTCCCTGAGTCTGATGTAATGCCGAGGTAAAGATAAGTCGCTACTTCTTTGTCATACAATTCCGGCCATCGCTTGTGCGTCTGTTCAAACAATATCTCACAGGTGCTTATGCTATGGATATCTTTGATGACGATTCAATGGTCCAATCCATTGCCGATATGATGATCAAACACAACTATAGGCTTTTTCATGAAATATTCAGGCTTAGACTGTCCTATTATTCCGGTGCGTTCTATCCCAGTGAAATCTACGAAGACAAGCAGATCATAGTTTTTGTAATCAAAACGTGATTTGAGTCTGTGTATCTTTTTTATGAAATCGAAGATCTTACTTGGGGCATTTGGGACGAAATACCTCACCTTCTTCTTCTGCTTTTCAAGTAGTTTACCCAATCACAGCATAGCTCATATACAATCGCCGTCTGGGCTCATATGGCCAAAAATAGCTATGCTTTTTGCTTGCTCTATCATGTGCTTTGCTGCAATAGTCTGAGTTCCCATATCGTTATTTAGCAAGTAAATCACGGATCAATTGCAGTCATTCTTCGTTGACTGACACATTTTTATTTCCTATGACTATTTCTGTATTACCCTTATGCGTTTGTATGATGGTAACTATTTCATCGATCTTTTTTGCGTTGTCCGGAAGCACAAAATTCGTAGATTCTTCCAACGGTTGTTCTACCACTTCTTGAACCGTTTCTTCTTGTTTTGTTTCACTTGTGCGTTCGTTTACGGATTTTAATCTCAATGCTTTTGCTCTAACAACAGTCATCTCAGGAATATATTTGCTTCCTGCTTGTTTGATCAATTGTTCACGATCTATCTTTATGATCTTTTCCATACTCAACGATCTTCCTTTGAATCACGTGATGATCAAGATATCGAATTTTTGGAAATCCAGGACTTCCCTCACGAAGAATTCTATGTTTCCTGAAATATCCTCTATCTGGATAAAAAATCATTTTTTCTTGGCTCTCTGGATGTTTTTGATATATCATACGATCACAAAATTTCAGAAATTCTCTTTCTCTTTGAATTGAGAGATAAAGTTATATCTCTTGATATATGTATAGAGTCCATCTAACGGATTTCCTGATACGAACACTTTGAATACCTCGTATTCCAATAGCAATCTTTCCATCATCGTCGCTTCAGGCACAGGCTTCAACGTTATCTTTGTAGCCATCTCCATCATACCAAACAATCACGCTCCCGAATCCTTGGATTTTTTTGCTCGTTCCAATAATGTCTCTGTATTGGCTAACAATACCTTACGATCATCGAAATCATCCAACGCTCATGCCTTGATCAATCATTCCAATGATTTTTTGTTGATTATAGGAGAGCATCTTTTGATAAAATCCTCCAATGTCTGATATATTCCATTCTTTTTTCTTTCTTCTTGTATAGTCTCCCCTATTTCCAATCCCAACCCTTTGATGGAGAAAAATCATAATCTGATTTCACTTCCTATCGCAGCCACATGATTGAATGACTGATTGATATGCGGAGGGAGGACTACTATTCCTTGGTTCTGCGCTTCATAGACATAGACGCTAAATTCGTCAGTATCTTCCTCTACGGATCTGATCAATGAGGCATAGAATTCTACCGGATAATATGCTTTGAGGTATGCTGTTTGATAGGCTATCATAGCATAACATACTGAATGTGACTTATTGAAAGAATATGATGCTGCTGGTTCTATCATCTTTTCATACACATGGATAGCCGTCTCTTTTTTATAATCTCTAAACTCCTTCGCTCTTTTGGTGAATTCTTTTTTTAATTGTTCGATAATCTCTTTTTTCTTTTTACCGACTCATCTCCTGAGCAGATCAGCTTCCGCCAATGAAAATCATGCCATTGCCTGTACAAGGAACATTAGCTGTTCCTGATAGACAGCGATACCATACGTAAGATTCATGATCGGAGCGAGATCTTCGATCAATTTTACGTTTTCTTTGTCGGTCTCTTCTTCACCGTATTTTTCTACCAACATTTCTCTTAATTCCGAACTCATATACGTAATAGGCTCTTCTCCATTCTTTCTTGCAATATAATTGGGGATGAATTCCATAGGCCCTGGACGATACAATGCGTTCATCGCCACAAGATCATTGATGGAATCCGCTTTCAGCTTTATCAAAAACTTTCTCATTCCGCTCGATTCAAACTGGAATATTCATGTCGTATCTCCCACCTGGAATACCTTTTGAAACGTAAATGGATCTTCCAATGGCGGTTGGAATGAGGTATCTTCAAAGAAACTCCTGAACATTTCAGGGAGCTCTTTATTTTCTTTTTCATATTTTTTTTGCAGGATCTTGATACAATTCTTGATGACTGAGAGGTTTCTGAGTCCTAGGAAATCCATTTTCAAAAGTCAGATAGTCTCTAATGTCGGTCCATCATATTGGCTTACGATCGTTGTTTCATCCTCTTTGACGTATTGTACGGGAGAAAATTTTGTAATCTTATCTGGCGCGATGATGATACCACATGCATGTACACCAAGCTGTCTCATATTCCCTTCAAGTTTCTCTGAAAGCTCAGCAGCTCTCTTTACTTTTTCATCGGATTCGTAAATCGCTTTGAGCTCTTCCGTTGCCTCAGGCGATTGTATAGCTTTGAGCAAAGACATTTTATCCAGCATCAACCCTGATATCTGATTGGATTTTTCAAAAGGGACGCCAAGCACTCTTGCGACATCCTTGAATGCTGCTTTGCTCGCCATCTGCATATAGGTTCCTATTGCGCTCACTTTATCATGACCGTATTTTTCCGTGACATATTGGATGACTTTTTCTCTTTGGGTATCTTCAAAATCGATATCAAAATCAGGCATTGAGACACGGGCAGGATTGAGGAATCTTTCAAACAGCAATCAAAATTGTAAGGGGTCTATATCAGTTATTCTTATTAACCAAGCTAAGATAGATCCTGCACCTGATCATCTTCATGGGCCGACAACGATCATATTTTTTTTGGCTCGACGCACATAATCTGCTACAATCAAAAAATATGAATTAAAGTGCATTTCTTTTATCACCTTGAGTTCGTATTCCAAACGCTCGATATATTCACCTAACGTAGCCACTCCCACTTGTTCATCCTTATGCTCTGCCAAAAATTGTCTTTTGAACGCCGTATAGGTCTCTACGGTTATCTCATGTAATTCTTGCGGCTCTATTTGTTGTATGGGTTTCGTGGGGACTCATTTATCAGATATTTTCGTCATTTCCAAAAGCGTATCCTGATCCCATCAGAGATCGAATTTATAGCTCAATCATTTATATGCGCGATAGCGGAGTTCAAATTCATGAATATGCATCAATTCAATTACGAATTACGAATTAAATAATTAAGAATTTTACATTACGGATTCGCTGATATATCAATATAGGAATCCCTTGTGTTTTTTCAAACTAAAAAATCTTTTTTTCAAAAAGAAAAACCCTGCCATAAGCAGGGTTACTATCTTGGAAATCAAGACCTAGATTAGATTATACTCCTATGACTCCGAGAAGCCAGAAGATTACGCTCACCAACAACCGAGAGACACCGATAAACACTAAACCGATAGCTGCCTGTTGTAAGATTTTGAAACCTTTCTTGTATTTAGCATCATCTCCAGCTGCAGTAACCATTTGGAAACCTCCCCGTAGCAAGATTACCAAAGCTACAAGAGCCAACATTCCCAATATCCAGTTGATGAAATTTTTGATGATGTCGATAAGCTTACCTCCTTGCAATTGCTCAGTGCCTGATACTCATATTCCTCCCGCTGAAGTAGCGTCACCAAATCATGTAGGAGTTGATTGTGCAAGAGTGAATAAGCTTCCTACGCTAAGTATTCCAAATACAAACACAGATAAAATCTTTGCTGATAGTTTTTTCATTTGTTTCTTTTTGTAAAGAAATTAAAAAGACTAAGTTGAATATATAATAGATTTATAGAATACGAAATCAAGTTTTTTCTACAAACCATATTTTCATCTATCATACTATAAATTCTGTCCTCTTTTGCAACTATTTTTTTCACCCGGGTGGAAAATGCCAAATAGTAGGGTTGAAAAAAATGTATAAATAGTTACCTTTGTGCGGCGAACTGGTATCGCATGTTTTTCATTTGTACCGTACCATGATAAAATATAGATCACACATACAGAGTTTTGATCAAAAATTGGAGCATCGATTACAGACGCAAACGTTTTTGAAGTCAGTAAAAGTGACCAAGGATTTCTATCTCCTTTCCTTTTTCTGATTTCTTTTTTTGTTGCTTATATTCAGGTTGTTCTTCCTCCAGATAGTAAATCACAAATATTATGATACGCTATTGAATCAACAGCATGTAAGTGAGACATCGCTCAAAGCGAAAAGAGGGAATATCTTCGCTGACGATAAAGCAGAGAAGCATATCCAATTGACCGACAATATCACTATGTACAATATTTTCGTAGATCCAAAATTCATTCGAGACAAAGAGAAATTCATATCGATTATCACACCTACTATCTACAAGCATTTTTGCGAATTGTATGGTATGCAGGAAGTAACTAAGTTGCAATGCATAAAGAATATAGAATATTTCACCCAGACACAGATCATACCTCCACAGCCTCAATTTTTCTATTTCTGAAGCGGTATAATCTCGCCATGATATGATACCTACGATCAGACATGATACGATCTACAACTCGAACAGATTATGAGTGGATTCACCAAAGACATTGCGCAGAGCCTGATAAAAACAAGATTAGACAAGATGATCTATATAGGTATAAAACCAAAAAACTATCTCTGATTTTTCGCAAATATGAATTTCCTTGCCGACTTAGAGAAGCTCAATCTCGATTACATAGATATCCAATGAAAGAACTACGTATATATAGTACCAAAAAAAATAGGCAATATAAGCAAAGAGATAGTGCCGTTGCAAAAGCTTCTTGAGATGTATGGATATCTCAAAAACTTCCCTAATTTAGAAAAGTCATTCTATGAACAAGAGAATAGGTACGTAAAGATTATCTCAGACGCTAATCCGCTCATTGCTCAAGAGATCAAGAATCTAAAACTCAAATATTATCAGACTCGTTCAAAGGACAGAATCCCATTGTTGCATGGACTCGGTATGGAATCCTATATTGAAAGATATTATCAATATTGATCATTCCTTGCTAATATTATGGGGTACGTAGACAAAAGCAATAATGCATATTATGGCATAGAGCAATATTTCGATGATGTGCTTCGCGGCAAAGACGGAAAGATTGTCTGACGCGCTTCTGCTTGGATAGGACCGGTAGGGGCAAATGAATTTGAATTGGAAAACGCACAGGATGGAAATGATGTATATCTTACTATAGATATCGGTATCCAAAAAGAAGTCGAAAGCATCATCAAAAGATATCATGAAACACTCCAAGACGATTCTATCAGTGTATTGGTATACAATCCTTTCAATGGTCATGTAAAAGCTTCAGCTACCTATCCATCATTCAATCCGAACAATTACAATGATGCATTCACGCTTCAACCTTTAAGTCCAAAATATGGATATATGCTTGATGATCTCAGCTACGTCGAGCATCCTATCTTCATCAATACCTGAGGAGAATATAGGCTTGCCACTAGTGTAGAAAGAATGGATACTACCATACCTAAATACATCAGCAAAAACGTCTATGGGCCACAAGTATTGGTTGATAAAAATATCGCTATGTCGTATGAACCATGAAGCGTTTTCAAAGCTTTCACGGTAGCCATAGGGCTAGATACTGATGAAATAAGGTTTTATGATCCATACAACGATCCTGGAAAGGTCAAGGTATGAATATATACCATCAAGAATGCTGAAGATGTGTGCATGTGAGATTGGAATTTCCTCCACGCTTTCGTACGATCATGCAATGTCGGGATGGTTAGAATCGCTCAAAAATTAGGAAAAGAAGTCTTCTATAATTATTTGGATAAATTGGAATTTTGAAAAGTCACATGAATAGAATTGGCTAATGAGGATCCTTGATTCGTAGAATCTGTCACAACAGTCTCTGATACCAGATTTTTCAACAATACGTTTTGACAGTGATTACTGGTTACCCCTATACAGCTTGCTGCAGCCTACGGCGCTATAGTCAATGAAGGATATTATGTACAGCCAACTATCGTTAAATGAATATACGATATCAAAACACAAACCTATCGCCCTACCGCCACCAAAATCGTAAAACAGATTTTCAGGCCAGAAACTGCAGAAGCGCTAAAGGTAGGTCTTTTTAGTGTTATGGAACAGAATCCTGAATTAAAATACGCAAAAGTAGAAGGATATCTTCTTTGAGGAAAGACGTGAACATCACAGATCTCGTATAAAGGTAAGTACATGAAATGAGAGTGATGGACGAATGGATCATTCATATGAATCATCACAAAAGACGATCCTCAATATATTATTGTTGTACAAGTTCGTAGACCAAGACAAAATCAACGGTGATTTGCGACAGCAGGAAAGATCTTCTGAGAGATAGCAAAATTCATTATCAATTATTCGCTCATTGAAAAATAGCTTTTGAGTCTGTCTGCAGCAACCTGCTGTTATCTACGACAAAAGAATTGTAGTTGAAAATATGAATCGTTTCCATAAAGTATCGTAACAAATTTTATATTGTTATATAATCATAATGTTTGGAAAAATCGGAGAACTCAAAAAAATGTATGATAAGTATAAGACGCTACAAAAAGCGCTTAAAAATCTAGTAATTAGAGGGAAGGAAGGCAAATTCATCTGATCAGATGGAACTGAACAGGACGCTATCGTCGTAGATATCAGTGGAGAGATGAAATTGAGAGATCTCAAGATCAATGATACTTCGTTGCTTGATCCAAGCAAAAAATCAGAGCTCGAGTGAGTCATCATGAAATGTTTCCAAAAGGCTCAAGATAAAGCTCAAGAAATTGTCGGAGAAAAGACAAAGGAAATCCTCGGCGTAGATCCTTCTGACATGGCAAGTATGTTGGGATGAGGATGAATACCAGGTATGAACTAATTTTTAGACTACTACTCCAGTATATAAAACATGAAGAAACGCTATCAGCTTCCTCATGTTTTTTTTATTTTTTACTGTAATTCTAATATCCTTGGTTCATAGCCATGATTTTTGAAATAGTCGAATACTTCCTTGATATCCTCTATCGGCGTGGATGCTCATCAGGTGATGGCAACCGTATCGCTTGCGAATAATCCCTCTTCCGGATATTGTAAGATATCTTCCAATGATTCTCCATAGAAACTTTTCTTGTTGTTTTTGACTCCTATATTGTATAGCTCTTTCGTATTATTACTTTCTTTTCCTCATATGACAACAAAAGACTCAAATTTATCGAGATTCTGAATCACGACCGTCTGTCTTTCGTAGGTTGCTTTGCAGACGTCGGAAAGCGCAGGCAGAGAAGCGTTTGGATACGCTCTTTTTATCTCTTCCAGCATCTCTTGTACATATGCAAAATTTAGCGTTGTTTGTGATAATACGGCGAATCTCGTATCTGGATCTATCTTTGGTAGAGATGCCTTATCTTGGAATACATATGGAGTCCCTCATTTCGATATGATATATTCTACGATATTTTTCCCTTCTTGATGATTCTCTTTGCCTATATAAAAAAACGTAGTTATCCCTGTCTGTATGAATGCATCCACTTCCGTATATATTTTGGTCACGAATGGACATTCCAGATTATATACTGCCGTGAATCTTTTTTTTGCATCTTCCAATATCGATCTATTTGTCCCATGCGCAGAAAATACCACAACCGCGTTATCATAGACTATATCTTCCATATTCTCTATGAAAATCACTCATTGTTTTTCAAATTCTTTGGTGACTTTGGGATTGTGCACAAGTGCATGGACGCAAAAAATCTTTTCCTTGGGATGCTTAGCAATGATATCGTTCAACTGATCTATGGATCTTTTGACTCCGAAACAGAAGCTAGACGGACTCAGGTAATAGACGGTTTTCATATTTACAGAATAATGCCATAAAAAATATGTATGTTTTGCTTTATATAGTATTCTTACTCTCTTTTCAAGGCTTGTTTTTTTTGTAGCTATCATTATATGTGTAACCTGCAAAAAACAAAAAATAGATACCTATGGAAAATGAACAGAAAGATTGCGCTGCCCGACTACAAGTCGACTCCCCTGCATATCGTTTTGTACAGGCATTACGATCCATTCATAAGCTACGAGGCAAATATGATTTCATTCATCTGGATGATATTCTTGCTTTACTTCCTGAATTGCATCAGATCATCATCAATGATCCGGAAAATGCAGTTTTGGACACGCTTATGCGTATGAAAATCATCGAAAAAAATCTTATCAATGATCTCAAGTTTCAAATACACCCCGATCATTGGATGCCATTTAAAAAAATACCCTGACTGATTCAGTAGGGTTTTTTTATTTGCTATGTAGGGATAAAAAAATATGATATATTCATATCGTTTATTTCATCTACCATATCATGATTATCAGAAAGAAAACGCTTACTATCAATGTATGAGGAGTCTTGATCGGAGGCGATCATCCTATCATCATCCAATCCATGACGAATACGCCCACAGCAGATATCGCTGCAACCGTCCAGCAAATCAAAGAGCTTGCATTAGCATGAAGCGAACTAGTTCGTATTACGGTGGATACAGAAGATTCTGCTAAAGCCGTCCCAGAAATCATCAAGCAATTACATGATCAATGAATCCATGTCCCTATCATCGGCGATTTCCATTTCAATGGGCATATACTCCTAGAAAAATATCCGGAAATGGCGCAAGCATTGGCAAAATATAGGATCAATCCTGGAAATGTAGGTACATGATCCAATCATGACGAACATTTCAAACAGTTCATAAGCTTTGCCGTAACCTATGATAAGCCTATCAGAATAGGAATCAATTGAGGTTCTTTGGATAAGGAATTGTTGCAGCATAATATGGAAGAGAATGCAAAAAAAGAGCAACCGCTCTCAGATAGAGAAGTCTTTATCGATAGTATGGTTCAGTCTTGTCTTCTTTCCATAGAGAAAGCACAGGAATTTTGATTACCGAAAGACAAGATCATTCTTTCCGTTAAATTATCCGATGTGCAAGATGTGATAGAAGCCAGCGAAAAATTGAGCAAAGCCACCGACTGCCCTCTTCATCTTTGATTGACCGAAGCGGGATGATCGACAAAATGACTCGTTTCCAGTGCCTCTGCATTGGGAATTTTATTGCAACAATGAATAGGCGATACTATCAGGATATCTGTCACGCCAGAACCAGGCCAACCAAGAGCTTTGGAAGTGGAAGCGTGTAAATATCTCTTGCAATCTATGGGATTCCGCTATTTTCAACCGCTCATTACCTCATGTCCTGGATGCGGTAGAACAAGTTCTTCAGCATTCCAAACGCTTGCAAAACAAGTACAAGACGAGATCAGCAAAAGAATGCCTACACGAAAAACATTATATCCTGGTTGCGAAAAGACTAAAATCGCTATCATGGGATGCGTGGTCAATGGCGTAGGAGAAGCATCTCACGCCGATATAGGCATATTCTTCCCTGGAAATAATGAAAATCCAAAAATACCGGTCTACGTCCATGGTAAACCGTATACTCTACTAGATAATGATTGAGTGTTTGAACACTTTATGGATATTATCGAAAAATATTTTAGGAAAGAGATTTAGTATGGAGAATGGAGAATGGAGAATGGAGAATGAAAAATGGAAAAATTAGCATTTAACATTTAAAATTTATCATTCCGCCGAAGGTGGTTTAGTCTCCTATAAACGAAAATACAATTTCTCTTTCCCTTGCATGATCAAGTTCGAACAAGAGTACTCTTTGCCGTCTTCCGAACATGATTTTTCCGTCTTGTACAGGAAGTGTTTCGCTACTATTTCCCATGAGCATCCCTCTGATGTGTGCATGGCCGTTGAGACATTCCTCTTTGCTATCACACATAGTTTTGGGATCTCTATGTTCTAGATCATTGTGTTGGTATCGTTCATCTATAGATACATTCTTGTCGCATCGTTTTTTTAGATCATTCCGGAATCACTCCTCCGCTTCATTGATTTTCAAAACCGCTGTGGTATGACGAGTGAATACATTTATGAGTCCGTTCTTGCATTCATTCTTTTTGACAAATTCTTGTATATCCTCAGTGATGTCTATGATATCAAAAGGCTTTGTTGTCTTGTATACCTTACTAGCAAAATAATACATACTATTCTGATTAAATAAAAACGTTCAGTGGTTATACAAAAATATGACCTTATTTCAATAACTTTCTCCTAAACTTGACTTTATATATTAAATAACTATACGTACGGTAAACCAAAAACAAAAATCCAATGCGCAGAAACAAAATCGAAAATTTCATCGTCACAAAATTCGCAACTATGGCAGAGAATTCCGTAGACAATATGTCTTTATTGGAACGGAAAGATATGCCAGAAAAGCCTTCCTTAAATTTTGCTGGGAGCTATCATCAAGCCAATTTTCTCCAAATTGATCTGATTCGCAGCGAAGAAAACGGAAATCAGATAAAAATTGCTTACCGAGAAAATCAAAAGGAAGTACTGCCATTTTCGACAGATAAAGAAAAGCTTATCGCTATCGGAGTTCTCAAACAAGATGCGATAGCAAAATATCTCTAAAAAACTATGTATTATTGTTTCTTGTTGGTCCGTTATGTACGGGCCATTTTTTTATTTTTATGTTGTGGCTATTTTTGCAATGTCTCTATCATAAGATCTTTATGTCTGTTTTTGAGATTATTGACTAAAGTTTTTTTGTTTTCCATAAATTTCTGGATATCGAATCCGTATTCCTCGAGCATCAATGAGGTATGGTCTACACCAATGTAATGCGGCAGAATTACATAATCTGCACCTTGTTCGTAGAGTTTAATCGCTTCATAAATATGATTGGAGACCAAGATGATAATAAGATTTGTATAATGTTGTTTTAATGTTTTGAGCAATACCATATTTTCATCAAAATTTTTGACGGTGCTGATGACCATTTTGCTTTTCTTGAGATGTAATTCCTCGAGAAAATCTATATCGCTCACATCACCATAGATGCATGGAATCTTTTTTGTCTGCAGATGCGTAATGATTCATGGATGTTCATCGATCACAAGTATCTTTTTGTGCGTTTTATGGAGAATATCATAGATATTGCTTCAGAATCTTCCGTATCAGAAAATCACTATTTCATACTCCTTATTGTTTATTTTTTTCGATTTTTTGTTCCATACTCCTGGTAGCAATCATAAAAGCGGCTTGAAAAAATGATAGATTTTTTCTCCATAGATGACAGAATAGCTAGATCCAGCTATAGTGATCAATCCTATCAAGGTAACCATGGAAAGTATGGTAGGATCTTGTATATATCCTGATGTTATTCCCATAGTGACCATCAAAAAAGAGAATTCGCTTATTTGTCACAATGATATTCAAGATAGGAAATTGTTTTTTCTCGTATGTCCGAGCAATCAGAAAATAATCATGGTAATGATCGGTTTGACGACAAGGACAAACGCAGAGAATATCAATAAAGGAATTAATGTCGCTGTACTAGTATCTCCAAAACTAACATGGGAACCCAATAGTACGAAAAATATAACGATAAAGAAATCTCTCAACGGTTTGATTCTACTCGTAATCTCGAATCTGTATGAAGAATTCGCTAAGGTGATTCATGCAATCAATGTCCCTATCTCTATACCAAATCCTAATCGATAAAAGAGCGCTCCGAGAATGAAGCATCGGCCTATCGAAAAGAGAAATAGATATTCTTGGGATTCTGCGATTTTTTTTGTCAATTTAGGGATGATGTATTTTGTCACCAGAAACAATCCTCATGCCAATGCAACGACTTTTAGGATAAGACTGACGATAACGACTGTTGATTGTGTCTGTTCTATGCTTTGGTAGGTCGCCATTCAGAGAATGAGGAGCATGACGATGATATCTTGGACGATAAGTATCCCTATACTCAATCTACCATACGTTGATTCCATCTCTTCCTTGTCTCCGAGCAATTTTAAGACCACGATGGTGCTGCTAAATGCAAATCCTATAGAAAGGAACGTAGAGGTCATCGTATCGAATCCCATGAACGTCGCGATAAAGTATCCTAATACTCAGGTAACGAGCACTTGAAAAAATCATGCGATCAACGAGGTTTTCCCGAGATCTTTGATGATGGTCGGATTCAATTCCATACCTACCATAAAGAGCAACAATGCTATTCAAAGATTCCCGAATGATTGGAACGCAGTATTTCCGCCCAACAATGATGGAAAAAATATGCTGATAGCAGTTCCCGCTATGATGTATCCAATTATCATAGGCTGTTTCATAGCTTTCATCAATCCTGTGCTTATGAGCACAATTCCTATTACAATGCCAAGTGACATAAATACTTGTTCTGCCATATGTTCTATTTCTTGATAAAGACTCCGCGATAAATTGATAAAGGCTCATTTCATTCGCGATAAATTTAACATTTTATCGAACGAAGTTCTTTTATCGTTTTATCGTAATTGTATTATACCTACAATTGTCATATTTGTCAAATTTTTATAATACATTTGACATATTTATTTTATCATTATGTAATATACTAAAATATTCTTGGATTGTTCTTTGCCTTTTTTCCTATTATATATAGAATATATACTATCTTTATATCTTAAACAAAAATACACATGGTCACAAAAAACACATTCCATGGTAAATTCATGTATTATGAAAACATCAATGGCAAGGAGAAAAAAGTCTCCAAAGAATTCACGGATCCCAAAAAATTCAATGAATTCACCCAAAAGTATCCTATGCCTACGTTAAGTAGCATGTTTGGCTTGATGGCTGCGCCTGCAAAAAAAGCCCTTTGACTACGCAAAGGACAAGCGCTTCCTACAAAGAAACCAGTAAAAAAACTAGTAAAAAAACCAGTAAAAAAAGTAACTAAGAAAAAATAATAGGTATATTTTCTTACAAAGAACGAGAACTACGCTCGTTCTTTTTTAATACAATGTTTTTTGATCGATAAGGATACAACAAGGGGAATTTTTGGTACCAAAGACAATGTCTGCATTATAAACTATATTATTGACTTTTTATAAAATAATAAAACAACTTTCTGAATTCTTTACATGTTTCGAATGGTTTTTTCTTTATTTTGCCTCATTTTTGCTGTTTTTCCTTAGATACTTCCGTTGGCATATGTGCATATATGCATAAAATGCACAACTAACAATTAATCTCTTTTTCTTTTTTTGTCAACTGGTGATAGCGGGAAAGCGTTGAATTCACTTCGCCTTTACATATATTTTCTTTGTCAAAAGCATATAAACTTTTGAGGCAATCGCCTTGAAGTTTTTTTGTCTTGATATAACATAAAACCTTTTATTTTTTTACTCATATACTATGAGCAAGAACGAACAGGATAACAAGATAATTGCTACCTGAACCGTCACACCACATCCTATCGAAGATGAAATCTCCAAATCGTATATTGAATATGCGATGTCCGTTATTGTTTCGCGTGCATTGCCTGATACGAGAGATGGATTCAAACCGGTATTGAGGAGAATCATGTTTGGAATGTATCAGATGAATAATTTTTTCAATCAGAAACATAAGAAATCTGCAAGGATCGTGTGAGACGTTATGGGTAAATATCATCCACATGGTGATAGTAGTATCTACGAAGCAATGGTGCGTATGGCACAACCATGGTCTATGAGATATCCGTTGATCGATGGACAAGGTAACTTCGGTTCCATAGATGGAGACTGAGCTGCAGCGATGAGGTATACGGAAGCGAGATTGACCAAAATAGCTGAAGAGATGCTCAATGATATCGAACAAGATACCGTCGATCGGAGAGATAATTTTGATGGAAGTTTGAAAGAACCAGTGATGCTCCCTACAAAATTTCCTAATCATCTCTGCAATGGTACGATGGGTATCGCCGTAGGTATGGCAACGAATATGGCTCCGCACAATTTGAATGAAGTATTGGATGCGTCATTATTATTGCTTGAAAAAGAAGGGAAGCCGTTGAACGAAAAGCAAAAAGCGAAAGCTGCCAAGGAAAAAGCGGAACAAGATGAAAAAGCAATAGAAATAGATGATACTCCAATAAGCGATGTCTATAGTGTTAGCATCGATGAAATCATGGAGATCATCAAAGGACCTGACTTCCCTACCTGAGGAACTATTTTCGATTCCAACAACATCAAGGAAGTCTACAAGAAAGGGAAATGAGGTATCATCATGAGAGGAAAAACTCATGTAGAAGAAAGTAAACATGGTAACATCATCGTCATCGACGAGATACCTTATTTAGTGAACAAATCTTCTTTGGTTGCAAAGATCGGAGAATTGGTCGTTGATAAGAAAATAGAAGGAATCTCTGATATGAGAGACGAATCAAGCAAAAATAAGATCAGAATAGCTATCTATCTCAAATCATGAGTAGATGCCAACAAGATTCTCGTAGAATTATACAAATACACGGAGTTGCAATGTGCATTCAATCTCAATAATGTCTCGTTGATTGAAGCTTGAGTACAGCCAAGACTTTTGAATATCAAAGATCTCCTTATGGAATTCGTGACATTCAGGAGAGCTGTTGTCTATCGCAGATCCGTCTTCCAGTTGAATAAAGCGAAAGACAGATTACATATCTTGGAGGGATTGAAGAAAGCTATCGATATCATCGATGAAGTGATAGAGACTATCAAGAAATCAGAAACCAAACAAGATGCGAAGAACAACCTGATGGAAAAATTTGATTTCTCAGAAGCCCAAGCTGAATATATCCTTATGATGAGATTGCAATCATTGGTCGGTCTTGAAATCCAGAAGATCTCTGATGAAATAGAAGAAAAGAAGAAAATTATCGAAGAGCTCACCGATATTATCAGCAATACTGAAAAACTCGATGGTGTTGTCAAAGAGGAATTCAAATATATGAAAAAGCATTATGGTGATGAGAGAAAAACAGATCTCTCTGAAGATCTTAGCGTATATAACGTCTCAGGCAGTTTGAAAGCATTTATGTCAGCTGCAGACAAAGTAAAAGAAGATGTGATCGTATGGATAGGCAATGATTATAGCGTCAGAGTCCTCTACCAGTCAAGGATACAAGTTATCCCTGAGGAAACCATGGATCTCATCTATACTCATAACCAAGACAAATTGATCGTTATCACGGATATAGGCGAACTTGTTGTTCAAAGATTGAAAGACCTTGGAAGCTTTGTCATGAAGCAAAATGCCTTGAATCTCAACGAATATTTCTGACTCAAGGGAAAGATTGTCTTTGCTAAGACGTTGCATTTCGACTATCAACATCTTATTTTCCTTACCAATCAGAACAGCTGCAAGAAAATAAAGAAAGAATTGGTATTATCATTCAAAAAATTCCCTACGGTCATCATGAAACTCGCTGACAAAGAGAAAATCCTAAGCGTAGAAGCAGTAAATGATACCGATAATGTAGGTATATTGACCAAACACGGATGGATGCTCCTCTTCAAGAGCAGCGATCTCAGACCTATGGGAAAAACCGCAGGATGAGTCAAGGCAATTGAATTGCAGGAATGAGATGAGGTAGCGAATATGTTCTTGCATAAGAGCGAACCATTTATCCTCATCCATGCAAACAAGAATGGAAAACTTCTGAATCTCGAGGACTTGAAAATATGGAAGAGAGCAAGAAAAGGCCAAGTAGTCATGACCGGAAAAGAAATCTTGGAATGAGGAATCAGTATCATCGAGTGAGCTATCAGGATCAGATTCAAGGACAGTAATATCAAGACTCTCCATTCCAATGATATCCATTTGGATGAACCAGAAACACCATTGGCAAAAATGGTAGATAAGGATATCGATGTCATCTATAGACCTCGGGAAGAAAAAGAAGAAAACCTCAGATACAAAGAAGAGAGAAAAAAAGCAGAAAAAGAAGCAGAGAAAATGGAAAAAGGCATTTCTGATGAATCTAATGAGGTATGAAATGCGTCTGAAGAAAACGAAACTCCTGCAGCCGAAGCAGATGATGCAGAATAAATCCATTGTAGCAATTTATCCAATAACATAAAAACATATGCAAAAGAAACATCTCACGCTGATTGTTGTCTTAAATATTTTTCTTATTTTCCTCTGAGGCATCATTATCCGATGATTAACTAATACTAGATTAAAATCCTTTGGGACTACCGTGGAATCTACTATGGGAACCAAAGTCAATGACATCAAAAAGGCGAATTTTGCAGCGCTTCAATCCTATCTTGTAGAGACTATAGCCACTGCAAAAAAATCCGTTGTAAGCATCACGATCAGCAAAGATGTAAAATTCTATGTCGATGATCCTTCTCAAATCAACGGTCCAGGAACTGTTCAACAACAGACAGCTACGTTATGATGATGAAGCGGAATTATTGTATCAAAGAAATGATATGTACTCACCAATAAACATGTCGTACAGGATACTACTGCAAAATATTCCGTCATATTGTATGATGGCAAAATCTACAATGTAGATAAAATATGGTTTGATGATCTTTTGGACTTGGCTATACTCAAAATCATAGATACGGAAAGCAAGACTCCTGCAAATCTTCCAACCGCAATATTTTTGTCATTAGGAATGCCCGTGGAGGTAGGCCAATTCTCCCTTACTATAGGGAATACCCTTTCCAAATATCCTCAATCTGTGACTATGGGTATCATCTGAGGCAAAAATAAGCAACTCACAGTAAATGGAAATAATCTCTATGTTGGGCTTTATCAAACTGATGCTCAGGTCAATCCTGGCAACAGCTGATGACCCTTGCTTGATATCAATGGAACGACTATCTGAATCACCACCGCTATCGTCGAATGAGAAGGGATAAGCTTTGCTTTGCCTATTACCAAAGAATTTGTCGAAGGCACTATCACTTCATTGGAAACTTTCTGAACAATAGCTAGACCGATTATAGGCATCCAATATATAGAAATCACTCCAGCGATCCAAACAGAGAAGAAGATCTCTATCGATCATGGAATCTATCTAACGGATGTTCTTACCGATTTACCGGCATGGGAAGCTGGTCTCAAGATATGAGACATTATAGTATGAATCAACGGAAACGATATAGATATGCAGATGCCTTTCCTTTATCAACTCTATACTCATATTCCTGGAGAGACTATCTCTTTGGATGTCGTAAGAAATACTGAACATCTCACCCTCCCTATTACCTTATGATGAAATACCCAATAATATCTTATTTTTTGACATAACTTACTATTTATATCATTGTTTGGGTAAATGTAAATCCAAATACTTGGATCTAAGCCAATAAAATTTGAAAATAGGCCTTTTTCGGGATATACTTGCATATGATTATTTATTTCATGAATCGACTTTATGCCTACGTATATCCCAGATTCACTCATCAACGAGATAGAAGAGCTCAAGGAATTGTGAAAATTTGATGAGGCCATCAAAAAAGTGAACACGATACTTTTCAGAGATCCCAACAATGAGGATGCTCTTTTGCAAGTGACTGATATCCAATACAGGAAATGAGAAATAGGCAAAGCGAGCAAAGCCATAGATTTCTTGAATGCCAAGAAAAAAAATACCGATCCTTTGTGACTCTATATCAAAGGTGTCTTGGAGATGGAAAAAAACCATTGGCTAGAGGCAAAAAAATATCTCCAGCAAGCATTAGAGCTCACCAAGGCCGAAAATCATGAGATCCTCAGATGCTACGGACTTTGCGAATATCGATACGGCAATAGAGAGAAATGACTCAATTTTCTCAAGGACGCATTCCATATCAATAATTCAGATGCAGAAGTCATCTACAATCTCATAGAACTGTATATCCTTGAGCATAAATACAAAAAAGCTAAAGACATGATCAAATACTTTTATAAACATCGCGAAAAACTACAGACTATCGACAAAGGTATGGATTTTTATGACCAGAAGATCTCCCTTTTCGAAAAATTCATCACTACTCAACATATGTTCAAAAAATAGACGTTCAACAAAAAGTGAAAAAATCAAAAACTAAAACACATACACATTTATCATCTATCGCTCTGTAATGTTAAAAAAAATCTTCAAACAGGATCTTGCCCATCTCTTCAAGACATCTCGGGCAAATGTCATAGGAGTGAGTATCTTCATCTGATTCCTTCTCTTCCTTTTGAATATCTTTCTAGGAGTTTCTCTCTATGCGAATCAATTCACCGGAGAACTCAAGGATAGGCTCGGCATGTATTTTTATATCAAAGAGATTCCTGATCAAGAAGCAGAAACGTATAAGAGAGTCATTTCTCTCAAGGATCAGCTTGAAGCAAAGGGACTCAAGGTAATGTTTTCATCAAAGGATGATGCACTTCAATTCCTTGAGAAGAAGATACCTGATGTAGTAAGTAATTTTGAAAAATTTGGGATAGAGAATCCTCTACCATCTACCCTCTATGTCATGTTTGATAGCGATAGTAAATATGAAGCACTCAAAACAGTCATCACCGCCAACAAAGATATTATCCTCAATATCAAGGATATCGATTCTTGATCTACACTCAAACAACAAGAAAATAGAGTTCTCAATATTATCAATCTCAGCAATTTCATTGTAGGATTATCTTATGTCATCATAGCGATTCTCTTTATGATCATCATATCGTTTCTTGGATTTCTCCTTAAAAACATTTTTCATACCTTCCATAAGGAGATTGAAATCAAGAAGATATTATGAGCTACCCACAATCAGATCATAAAATGATTCGTAGCACTCAATATCAATGTTCTCTGATTATCATTTATCATCTGTTTAGCATTACTGCTTATTAGCTGAATCACTATAAATTACTATATCTATACACTCTTTGATGTCACTCTATGGGGAGTATTCAATAATCTTCTCCTTATTCTTGGGATATTTATAGCAGAGTTCATCATTGTCGCTGGAGCTGGGTTCTGATTTTCTTACTTCTTCGCTCGTGCATTAAACAAGAAACTCTAGTTTCATTACGATATACCAAAAAACTCCGCAGTTGCGGAGTTTTTTTCTTATATATAAGATAATTATGCTTCTATCTGGATTCAAGGTCCCATAGTAGGAGCTATGAAAACCTTCTTGATAAGTTTTCCTTTTACTCCGCTAGGCTTATTATCTTCCAATGCCTTGAGAAATGATTTGATATTTTCTTCTATCTGTGTCTCGTTGAATGATATTTTTCCTATTGCTGCATTGATATTACCTGTCTTATCAAGTTTGAATTCGATCTTTCACTTTTTGAATTCTGCTATTGCTTGTCCGAGATTAGCCACGACAGTTCCTGCCTTTGGTGATGGCATAAGTCCTTTTGGTCCAAGTTGCTTAGCTACAGGAGCTAGATCCCTGATTAATTCCGGAGTAGTAAGTAGAATATCAAAATCGAATTTTCCTGCTTTGATATCGTTCAAAAGATTCTCCGTACCTGCAATATCAGCTCATGCTTCTTTAGCAGCCTTCTCATCATTAGTGAAAACTGCGATTTTTTTGGTCTTTCCTGTCCCATGAGGAAGAATAGTCGTTCCTCTCATCATCTGATCATTGTACTTCGCATCTGCATTTGTTTTGACAGCAATCTCTACAGATCCGTCAAATTTGGTATATCCTGCTTTCTTGAGCAAAGCGACTGCTTCGCTTATAGGATACGCCTTACTTGAATCCACTTGTTTAGCAGATTCTTCATACTTCTTTCCATGTTTTGCCATTTTCTTGTGAAAAATAAGTAATAAAAACGGTACTAGCGAGCAAAGCTCTCCCGCAGTAAATAACGATTAATTGATTATTGAATTGCAAATTTCGTATTGCGGATTCTTCTTTAATTCGTAATCCGTAATTCGTAATCATTTAATTGATAAATGTTTTTATTTCTCTACATCGATACCCATATTCTTTGCTGTTCCCGCTATAGATTTGATCATGGATTCTAGATTATCAGAATTCATATCTCCTCTCTTGAGTTCAGCTATATCTTCAAGATCCTTTCTAGTGATTTTTCCTATTTTTGTCTTGTTTGGCTCTCCCGAACCTGATTTCAATCCAAGTTTCCATAGGATAAGGTTTGATGTGACTGGACTTCAGAGTTCAAGATCAAAAGATCTATCAGCGTAGATAGTCAATTTTGCCTTGATCTTTACATCAGCGCCACCGAACTTTTTCATGAGTTCCATGGTCTTATCGTTAAATTCCTTGATGAATTGTCCGATATTAACTCCGTTCGCTCAGAGCATAGGTCCTAAAGGAGGTGCTGGTTGTGCCTTTCCTGCTGGTATCTCAAGATTGAGAATGTTAGTAATTTTTCCTGCCATTGTTCTATTGTTAATCAATAAATAAAGATTTTATGTGTCCTTTTGCTTTGTGGTAGATGCTATATTCTACCTGTATGAGCCATATGCCATCATTCATATATACGAGCATGATCACTTGTTTGTCCTTGTATTCAGGAAGATTGATGAACACGACCTTATTTCAGAACAACTTGTTGGTTATGATTTCCTGCTCTGTCGCCATGATATAGATATTCCCCTTGAGCGCTCTCGCTATGCTTGCGAAATCATAGCTTGGAGTGCCGAGATAGATGTATCGTATTCATGAACTATCTGTCAATGCATATTGATACTTGATGCCCAATTGCTCAATGATAGCTATTGGTCAGTAGTATATACTCGTTCCTGACAATACCTTGATGGTATCGTTCTTTTTTATCGCCCCTGAGGAGAGAGATGCGGTACCTGTCGATGAGGTCTGGATAGTCATCTTTCCGGTAGCTAGAGTTACTGATTCTTGCAGTCCGGTCAATGAAGTCCAATCATCTTTCCATATGCCGCTTTCTGTTTGCTCTGATCCGCTTATCGTTATAATCTGAACGCCGGATCATGCATCCTCTTTCTGTATTTTGTTTTTGAGCTCGATCCCTTTTACCTGGTATCGAACTATATACACGATCATCAGTGCCAAAAAGAGCAGCATCATGGAGAACCTTAGGATTTTTTGTTCTTTGGTATGCATCCCAATGATCAGTGAATAAAACCGTATGGAGAAGAAGCTACACTAAGTGTATCTCCATTGTTATATATGAGATTAACTCATAAGCTCAACCTTGTCCAAGTCGATCACGACTGGAGTAAGCCTTCATAGCATTTCGATATTCACGATTGCTGTTCATTTTTCCGCATCGATATTTCTCACGCTTCCTTTCATTCATTTGAAATCCCCTGTCTTGAGCAGGACAACATCTCATTCTTTGAAAGGTATCTTGAGTTCTGATCTTTCTTGTGATTTTTTGATTTGATCCATGATCTTTGTATATTCATCTTCAGTCAATGGAATAGGGCGGGTCTCTGCACCTACAATAAGCCTAACTCCTGGGGTATTCCTTATGACATATCGAATCTTATCGTTCATCTGCGATTTGATGAAAACATATCCAGGATAGAGTTTTTTTTGCTTGATTATCTTTTCTCATTTCTTGAGTGAAGATTCATTGATCATAGGAGACATATAATCTTCTACGGTTGATTCCAATTCTTGCTTTTTCATCCTTTCCTTGAGATTTTCTATCACTAGATCTTCCTGTCCGGATACCACACTCAATACGTACCGTCTGAAATTATTATCCTCGATCTGTCTTTTGATCTCTCACGTATTCACTTCTGATTTTTGCATACTGAATGATTAAACGATAAAACGACTAAACGACTAAACGTGTTTGCTTAGCTGTTTTAGGATTATTTCATTACGCTATAAAATCGTTTATAAACACCTGAAAATACGGTATCTGCAGCGATAAAATAGACCCCAGCGACTATTATAGCTACAAAGATAGCTATCGTAAGGTTGATAAAATCCTTTTTGGTAGGATGCTTTAATTTTTTGACAGTTTCCAAGCTATCATAGATAAATTTCATCATCGGTTATTTTTTTACCAATAAAAAAAAAGTTTGGCACCATTTTTGTAGCAAAATGCAAGGAGTTTTCAAGGGGAATTTGTATTTTTTTGTCCTATGCTACTGTACATACATATCTGGTATCGGTAGCTTCCGTACGTCCAAAATCCCCTGGATTGACATATGCTATGATTTCCGGCTTTTGCTGTATATATTCACTCACCTCTCTAAATATCTGTATCACCTGTGATGCTTTGGTTTTTGGATCAATGATCATCTTGGCTATTTTTTTCTGTTCATCTGTTTTTTTCGTGTTTTTCGTGTCTTGGATCGTGATATTTTGCAGGCACACGACAACATATTCAGAAATATGCTTTTTGATCCACGTACACAATCTTTTTCTATCGGTTTGTGTCATCTGCGGCCCTATTCCTATATGCAAAATCTGATCCATCTCCATAATCACTCTTATGAACGGCAATTGAAAACGGATATTTTCAAACAATGACGTCTGTTCCGGAGATGCAAGTTTCGCTTTGAGCTGATGAGCGACACTGTTCAATACCTTGATAGGAGTCTTCCGTGTCTTTCCGAATACCGGTCCATAAGCATTCGTATCGATAAGCATATGTTTGATATCATCATATTGTTCTGAAATGATAAGCATTTTCCTCTTCCCGTTATTAAGCAGAAGATATCCTGCAGCTTGCAGCAATCATGTATAAAAGTGCGGTCCTTGAGGCAGGATCGCTATAGCATATGGTTGTAATGATGGTTTGAGCGTAGGGATCATTTCATTAGCTCCTACCACATACCCCATGACTTGTTCAACTATCACTTCTGGAGGTACGGTCATTATTATGATTTTTTTGCTAAACTTTTTTTGATCTGGATAACAAATCTATCTGCCAACCTATCACGTTTTTGCCATTCTTCCAGGCTCATAAACACTACCGACACCACTTCTATGAAATAACTCCTGAAAATCTCGTTGATATTGTCTTTTATCATATCTATCTGTGGTTTCTCGCAGTTTTTGTAGATGACGACAAGATCCATCTCTAGATCTCTATTGAATTTTTTTCCGAAATAATACTGATCTATCATCACCTCGTAGGTCGTGAAAAGGTTAGTCAAATCGTTTTGCAGTCAGAAATAGAATACATTTTTCAGCGTATCATGGAATTCAGGCTTGATAGAGATAGACCATCATTGCCCGTCTTTGTTTACATTGATGACATTGGATTCGTTCAGAGAGTCCACCTGTTTCTTGATAGCAGGAAACGTCCGCTCGATTTCGCTTTCGAGGGCTCTCATAGAGATTCCTTGTCTCCTGAATAAGAGGTATTTGAGGATATCCACTTTTGTCTTGCTGCCGAAGAGTTTCTCCAAGTTCATACAAAAAAAGAAGACCAAGTAAAATGATCTTCTTCGGTATATGGATTTATATGGAAATTACAAGCGAAGGGGAACTATATTATTTTATATACTCCGTAACGATCCTTTCTATAATCCTTACTATCGCTGCCTTAAATTTACTTTCATCATAATTTCCCTCATCATCAGTCATATCCTCGATCTTGGTTTCCCAATTTTTGTTATAATCTTCATCACGACCGCTATCGTTTAAGTCAAAATGAAGCCGCTTACCGTCTGGAGATATATAGGTATATGTAGGACTAGCATCAACCATCACTTTATTATCAGAAAATAATTCAAAATAAGTAGAGAAATAGCTATCTCCATCATATTTATTTCCAAAAAGCTCTTGTTGAGTATATGTTTTTCCTCTAACAGAAGCTAAAATTTTATCGTTTTTCTCTTTTTGGTCCATTAAAAGGATCGTCGGTTGTATTTCTTCAAATATATTCGCGAAAAGTTTCTGCTTATCGAGATTTCCCTTGGCATCCATACAATCCCTCAATGAGATAGGCTTAGTCTGGGCATTGTCTGCTGTATAACTTTTATTATTCCTGTATTTGATCTGAAAATATGGATTCTTTTCATTTATCGTGACAAATGATTTTCCATAGAAGCATGATGCTATTCATGGATTTTCAGATTTATAGGCATCTATGAATTCACTTACAGCTATCTTCTCTATCTCATCAGTCAAAGGATCGTACATCTCGGATATTAATGGTGATGTATTCGAGGATTTTTCCACTACCTCAGGAGTAGTTGTGGTTGTCGTAGCCGTGACTGCTTTGAGTTTCTTGATGATATTCTTGGAATAATCCATATCAAATGATGTCCCACCTTTTTTTGTCTTCTTAACTCTTCCGTTTCCGAAGAATGTGAAATAAGCATAATCGCTTGCAATATCTTCAACTTTAACAACATAAGATTTCGGATCTCCATCCCGCTTAGGATTATTGGAAAAGTCTTGAGGAAGCTTATCATAATCCTCTTTGCTTACTCTTATGGCGTTTATTGTGTTCGTTATAGCTTCTTTCCATTCCCGCTTGCCGGTAGATCATTTTTTCAAATAATCTGTTCGATTACCCATTATATTTGTTTTGTAAATAGCTACTCTTCCGTTTCCGAAGAAATTGAGAGTACCCTTAACTCCATTGTATACTATTTCGATCTGATAGACTTTCGGTTCTACATCCTTCCCTTCCTTATCCCATGCCTCTGCAGGCAATGCGGAAATATCTTTGATCGTATATATCTTGTGTACTTTTTTCGCTATTTCGATCGTCTTTCCACTATCTACTGCTGTGCTAGTATCTGTTCCGGTATCGTTTCAGGCAGTAATAGTTCATCATTTCGTACCATCACCTCATGTCGCATATTTCATCTTTACGACCTTACCTGCTTCGAGGTTCTTTAATGTTCTCATGCCAAAAAGACCATCCGCCTTTTCAGATACATTTTTTCCATCAACTGACATACCCAATGCTTGCTGAAGATCTAGTATTTTTCCTTCTTTGATCATCTTGATAATGTCATCTATCGTTTTTCCACTTTCTAAGGGTTCCTTTCATAATAATGCTTTGAGCTTTTCCACTGCTGCGACTATATCTCCTGCGGTTATACCAGAATACATATTAAATGTAATATCGGTAGCGGTAATGCTTGACGTATCTACACTGAGATCCAATCCTGATTCAGATGATCATACTAATGTAGCTTTGAGCGTATTCATATGCGTCTTGAGACTATCGCTTACCTTTGACGTCACTATACTTTCATTTTCTATAAAGTTTATTGTGGATACCATATATACGAGATCATTCTTATCAGTATCAGTTATCAATGCAGTAAGCCGAGCGTCCAAAGTCTTTTCAGCTTTAGCCACATACTTACCATTCAATGCATCTCGTTCTATATTATCATTGAACTTTGTGATGATATCATCCATCTTCATTTCAGTCCCATCGACATTGATGGTTCCTGATTTCAATGATGCCATGAAATCTTTCTTTCCTGTTTCATCTAAGGTCTTCAGGTTATCTATAGCTGTTATTTCCGCATCAGCGAGTTCAGCGTTAATCTCTACATCTTGTAATTGTTCGATTAGAGCAGACATGTTTTTATTGGTAAAAAAGATAAATAATCATTATTTGTTTGCAGCCATTATTGCTCCATAGAGATAATCGAGGACGTTTTCATTGATCTTTTTTTTCATGATCTTGAACATATCCGCCATCTCTTTGAAAAAAGGCATGCTTGTCTGAAGCTTTTCCACCATCATTTTTACCTTTTGGAATTTGGCTTCATACGGCAATTTTTTGAATTCCTGAATATCGGTAGTCATGATATTATCACTAATAAATAAAATGATTAGTATTCAAGTATATCCGCAATAGGTCTTTTTGTCAAATTTTCGAAGACTTTTTTATGGATTTAATTTACCCATCATTCAAGCAAAATTACTGAACCATAATTTTGCAGAATTCAGTGCAAATTTTCGAAGACTTTTTTTGGGGAGCTAAAATTTGCTTTTTTTTTGATTCTCTATAAAATTATGGTAGATTTATATTTTATCCACCACTATGTATACATTCAAAAGATTCATCAACCATATGTTAGCTAATCATTCCATACTCTTTTTTGGAAGTATCATCGTCATTGTCGTCATCATAGGAACGATCTGTTTTCACTTGATAGAACAACGGGATCTTTTCCATTCTTTCTATTTTACGACCGTAACAATGGCAACCGTAGGCTACGGAGATATGGCTCCTATCACTTACGGAGGGAAAATCCTTGCAATATTTTACTGATTTATGGGAGCTCCGCTTTTTGTGGGAATCACGGGGATCATCTTACAATCCAAATTTCAGAAGATCGTAAAAGGAAGCATCCACGAGTATCACAAAGAGCTCAAGGAAGCTGCTTTGGCTGCCAAGAAACTTGGCAATGATCTCAAAAAAGAGCATAAACTGCAGGAAGAAACCATCCAGCAAATAGAGGAAACCGAACCTATCGTCAGAAAGGCTCGATGGAAAAAAATGTTAAACGTAAAAAAAATATTCAGAAAAGAATAATCTTTTTATTGATCACATATACCACAGCATATCATTGTTCATAGCAAGATTCGTATGTGGAAAACTAGGAAATAGGATATTTACTTCATAAACGGAATGTATGATCACCAATTTGTTTATCCTATGAGCATCCATATTCTTTATTGTCAAATGAGCCATCTTGTCTACCAAATACGCCGTCAAATTTGCGGAAAATTTTCAGGTATCCAAATTCATCGTAGGGCTTATCATCGTTGCCGTCATTTCCATACTTCCGGAAACATTCATTTCCATCAATTCCGTACTGGAAGGACAGCCGTGATTGTGATTATGAACGCTATTCGGCTCCAATGTCGCTGATCTTACGCTTGCTTTCGCCATCATCATATTATTCTCATGAAGAAAAAGCATAAAAGTAGAAAATAAGGTATTGAAAACAGATAAGCTTTATCCTTTTTTTCTTCTTTTACCTATTCTTCTATGACTGGATGGACACTACGGGCGAGCAGAAGGATTGGGACTCATTATCGTAGGAGTGATTTTTTATTATATGGCATTCAAAAATTGAGTCAACGAAGCACCTGAAATCAGACCAAAATGAAATCGCTTGATAAACTTCATCTATCTATTGGGAAGTATTTCTCTCTTGCTTGTAGGTGCACACTTTGCGGTAATATCCGGTATAGATATTGCAAATTACCTATGAATAAGTCCAATTCTTATCGGTATATTGGTCATCTGACTAGGAACCGTGATACCAGAGCTCCTCTTTGCATTCCATGCCGTCAAAAGACACGATGATGCATTGGCTGTAGGTGATATCCTATGAACCGTTCTCGCTGATGCGACTATCGTCGTGGGAATCATTGCGATCATATCTCCTTTCTATTTTCCGCAAAAAATCATCTATATCACCTGAATATTCATGATCGCTGCATCTATCATTATTTCGTATTTTATGCACACCGGCAAAGAAATAACAAAAAAAGAATGAATATTCCTTATCATCTTTTGGTTGGCATTCATCCTTACGGAGTATTTTGTGAATAGCTAGTTTATCAATTATTTCGTCCTTGAAGCGATATAGGCTAATGCCAACGCATCAGCAGCATCATTGAACTCTGGAAAATCTTTGAGATTGTATATTTTCATAACACATTTCTGGACAAGATTCTTTTCAGCCTTTCCATTCCCTGTGATAAATTTCTTGACTTCGATAGGTGTGTATTCTTTGATCTGGATATTATTTTTCATGCATAGCGTAATCAATATTGATCTGATGCCGTAAACGAATTCCGCGTTATTCTGGTTGAATTTCGTGAAAAAAAGTTTTTCCATACACATGGTCTGTATCTTGTTCTTTTTGATAAGTTTAGTGAAATATTCCTCTATCTCTATCATCCTTTGATACTGATCTTCTCTCGTGGGAGATTTTTTTTCCAACAATAAAATCCCGGAATCGACGATTTTCATATTTTTTTCGATCAATGCGTATCATAATTTTCTCACTCAAGGATCGATACCTAAAATCATACTAAAATATTAAGAATTAAGACTATTAAACTTCATTACGTCATTCCCGCGAAAGCGGGAATCCATACTATTCTGTTTCGTGATATAAATCTTTCCACTCCGGATTATCCTTTTCAAAAAGCTCTATTTTCCATTTTCTATTCCATTTTTTTAATTGTTTTTCTCTAGCTATAGCATCGTTTATAGAAGCAAATTTTTCGTAATATACTAATATCTTTACATTATATTTCTTAGTAAATCATTCATCAAATCAATTTTTGTGCTCATATGTCCTTCTACCGATATTGTTCGTAACGCCTATATATAAGGTACCGTTCTTCTTGCTTGCTAATATGTATACATAGGAATCCATATGGTAGATTAGTGATTAAAGTAGATTAGTATGGATTCCCAATCAAGTTGGGAATGACGTGAGAGATGGTTGGGAATGACGTGAGAGATGGTTGGAAATGACATGAGAGTAGTTAGAAGAGATCTTGCGTAACTCACGACAATATTTCGTATCCATCTTTGGTAATCAATATCGTATATTCTCGCTGCGCTCAGAGATCGCCGTCTTTGCAATAAAGATTTCGATCGTTATGTCACTTATAATGAAAATCGGTAGATGTTACTGCGGTGATAGGTTCAAATGCCAAAACCATGCCTGGCTGCATGATGACTTTTTTCATTTCAGGATTCGGTATATTGTAGACGTGAGGTTTCTCATGTACCTTATTACCTACCCCATGCCCAGTCAATTTTCACAAAATAGAGAATCATGCATTCGTGATGATCGAGTAGACGCGATGCGAGTATTCGTAAATAGATTTTCCGGGTCAGATATATTTTATCGCATCATCCAATCCTTTCTTGGTCGCTTTCATCAATTCATATCACAAAGGATTTGCAACCTCTCATCAGATAATGACGGTGATAGCAGAATCGGTAATTCAGCCATTGTAGGTGATGCCGCAATCGATTTTCAATACATCGCCGTTTTTCAATACATACTTATCAGGGATCCCATGGACGACACAATCATTGACGGATAAACAGAGATTTGCAGGGAATCCTTCGTACCCCTTGAACGAACCTTTGAGATTATGCTCCTTGATATAATGCTCAGCAACGAATTCCAATTCTATAAGAGAAATACCAGCTTTCGCCTTGCTGTGCAGCAAACGGAGAAGCGTCGTGAGATGCTTTCACGATTCCCTGATGTTCGCTATCTGCTTAGCGTTCTTTATCTCGATTTCATTTTGCATAGCCATGAAAAATAAGTATAAGTAAATCGTGATTTTTATATTCAAACATATTCCAATAGCAATGAAAAATATCGAGGTAGAAGTCAGAGCGTTTATCGATGAGGGCAGATATCATCAGCTTGCTGATTTTTTTGAGCAACATGCTAAGTTTTTGAAAGAAGATTCGCAGACAACCCATTATTTCACAGGCGAGCACGATCTCAGAATCCAGAAAAATAATTTCTTCGCCAAGATTCGGATGAAGAAAGGCGAGATCCACGATGATCATAGGGAAGAGATAGAAATCAAATTCGACAAGGAAGAATTCGAAAAACTCAAAGAGCTCTTTCTTTATCTATGATATGAAATAGAAATCACGCGACTGAGAAAGCGTCTCCAATTCGACTGGGATGGTATCGATGTCAGTCTCGATTATACCAAAGGATACGGATACATCATAGAGCTTGAAATCATGACCACTGATCTAGAAAAAGATGAAGCGCTGGATGTACTTCGCAAAAAATTTGCTGAACTGGAAATACCGATCACCCCCAAGGAAGAGTTCAAGCAGAAATATGAACGATACAAAACGAATCGGAAAACGCTTATTGAATAGTCATTTCGACGAAGGAGAAATCATAGAAATAGCGTAGATTTCTCGCTACGCTCGAAATGACCTTTGCACGGTATTATTGTTTTCCGGTCGATCACCGTCATCACTCCCCTCTTTCGCTTTCAGGCAATTCTGAAACTTCCTGCCGCTCGACGTAGTGGCATTTTTCTATAATGAATTGTGCTATTTTATCTCCTTCATTGACCGTAAAATCCTCGTGTCAGAAATTGATCAATATAATACCTATATCACCTCTATATCCTGAATCTATGACACCAGCCAATACATCTATCCCATGCTTGTATGCCAATCATGAACGCGGTGCTATTCTCCCGTAATATCCATGAGGGATCGCAGTCGAAATATTAGTTTTAAACAACTTTCTTTCGCCATGTTTCAATACATAGCTTTCTGTAGAAAATAAGTCATATCACGCATCGGAAAATGTTGCCTGCATAGGGATTTTCGCTTTCTCGGAAAGCTTCTGGAACGGGATAGTGATTTCTGCCATGAGAGAATATAAAGAAATAAATGTTATTCATATTTTTTTACTAATTCCTTACCGGCAGTATTAAGAAACAGGGCATTGTTTTCAATATAATCTAATAATTCTGGCGGCTGATGAACGATTGCCTTATCCATATTCCCGTTTTTGTCGCATGTCGTATGCAATCCATCCATCTTGCCATGGATTCTACACAGAATAGGTCTTTCTTCGTAGACGACGCATTTGCCGTCCTTATCAAGATATTCACAATACTGCACTCCCTTTCCCTTAGGAGCTTCCTTGTATCATTTTTTTGCAAGCAATGCTAAAATCGCAGTAAGTTCCTGCTGAGTCATTCTGGTAGCTCCGCAACATGATTCCGTGCATCCTTCACAATTAACTTCCGGTCACTGATCGAAATATTCCCTGAGATATTGAATAGTTTTATCCATCATAGAACAAAAATACCTATAAAAAAATCCACCTTATTTTGTCGAAGCAGTCCAATCCTGAGAAAATTGGCCAGCAAATGTCTTTATGATAGTCGAATCGAGAAGCAAGATTCAGATTTCTCTGTTCTCATCCAGAGAAGTTGCCGAAAGATTCATGCTTCACAACAAAAGTATCTTATGATCTATCAATATCATCTTGGTATGGTTGTAATACTTTTTGAATTTTCTTGCATGATTGTCGCCAAAATAGCGAACAAGGTCGTCATTATCGTCCGTATCAGCGACGAGCATTTTCAGTTCCGACAACTCTTTTTTTGTTTTCAAGATATTCCGTAATGCATCGTCCGTGATGTATTGGGTTTGGATAATGATCGATTCTTTAGCTGAATTCAGCAGATTTTCTATCACTCCCCTGCAATTGATATTGCAGATTACGAGATTGGGATGAATATCTTTCATTGTCAATTTCTCGCCGTTCCGATCTTTTTCAAAAATCGTATGCAAACTCTTTCGAACTCCTGAATCATAGCTCTGAAAAAAATGTTCACGATTTTTTGCGAATGAGCTATGCGTCAGATTTGCCGTTTGGATAATAAAACCGCTATCGATGAGATTGACCTTTGCATGCGTATATTGTGTACCCATCTGTTTATCGGATTTCACTTGAATATCTGAATATCCACTGAAATATTTCTGAAGCTCTTTGAGCGTATTCTGATATTGCTGGAATTTTCTATCTTCGACGATAATCCTGATATTCACGCCGTTTGATGGTAATTTCTTCAACGCACTCTTGAAGTCTTTTTGGGTGAATTCATACGTCCGCAAATCCAATGTGTTTTTTGCGCCTTTGAACGCTGCCAATTCCTTGGAAAAACTCTCGCTGGGCGAGCGGAAAAATGATCCCTTAATATCCTGGATCTTGTTCAGCTGCATCGAAATCGATCTAGAGCTTACCTGCGGAGAATAGGTTCATAATTGGATCTTTACATCGCCGAGCGCCGCTCAGATGATAATCAAAACAACCAATATTCCTCGGAGATAATATTTTCTCATCGATTTTTTGACAAATAAAGAATTTTATATATAATATATTATAGAAAATCGTTTTATTTTTTCAATATCAAACATGCCATTATCAGAAAAGCCACATTCACCTGTAGATGAAAGCGAAGCTGCAAAAAAAGCTGATCGCAAACTCGAATCCGAAAAAAAGAAGTATGAACCTCCTGTAGTGGAAAAGAAAAAAGAAGTTATAAAAGAAGTTATAGAAAATCCTCCGTACACTATAGAGGAGACATTCAGAAACATCACCGTCAATTTTGGTGACGACTTCCGGCTTTCTATGGATAATGGTACCGAAAGGGATGAAAACGGAGAGATCACTAGCGATGGAACGCCATGCATCATCCATAGCGACGAATGATTTATGTACCCTGAAGATATCCAGCATATGGACTTGCCTGATTCACCATATCCGCCTAGCGGCAACGATCTCGCTGATGCATTCCTCAAAGCATTGAACTTCTATATGACCAGTTACTACAACAAAGAAGTAAAACTCAGTGATGATGAAGTAAGCAATATCGTCGGAAAAGCTGATTCATGGAAATATTAATGCTCTCAAACCATTTACCACTTCATTCCTCTCGTCATGGGAAACAAAAAAGGAGATATGCAATCAAAAGTTATTAGCAACGAATTGGATCAAGCACCAAAGACTGGGAATAACTACCAGAAAAGATTACATGAGCTCTCGCCTGAGATCGACAAAGCGTTCGAAATTCAGGAGAATTTTGAAAAAGATGTAACTCGATTCATGGAACGCGGTCACCTAGATTACCTGAATAACAATCCCAAAGTCCAGAGATTCCTGCAAACGGATAAGTGAAAATCGCTGATGAAAGAGTTCTGATACCTTCAGGATGAATATGCATCCCTGACTACACATATCGGATCATCACCAGACAAAAAAGCAAGACTTACGTCATTACTCAAAAAAGCCGCTATCTATCTCACAACCTTATTGTCATTGGGATGAACGGTTTCTTGTAGTACCTCCGAGGACAAGGAAAACATACCTGAAATCATCAAAAACAATGATATCTGAACCTATTCAGAAGCTATAGACCATATCACGATAGTGAGCGATAATGACGCAGAAAAGGAAAAAGAGCTCTATAGATCAGCCTTGTTGGCATTCAAGGGAATCGAATGAACGCTAAAAAAACTCTTTCCCGATGAAAACATGACCTTCCACAGATTTCTGCCGCTGATGATCAAGGAAAGCCGTCTAAATGCACAGGCTAAATCCACTTCTGGAGCTACATGATATTTTCAGAT
>CAZJMP010000004.1:0-28439 GCA_964547365.1 uncultured Candidatus Peribacteria bacterium
TTGAGGGAGCGGAAGGTTTCCTAGAAGATCTTATGTCTGGTTTAGGATTGTTTTTTTTGCTAAAATCAATATGCAGATTTCACTGCATAGGTGCTGCTGCAGCTGATGATTTCGATAAAGAAACTGTCCTTGGAGCAGGAGCTGCTTTGTGCATTTGAGACAAAGGTCTCGGCATCTGAAGCTTCTGTGTTGGTTGTTGTGGTTTAAATGGTTGTTTTTGTTGTTGTGTTTCGTTCATAATAAATAATAATATAAAATAATAAAAGTTTTTTAGTTCTATAAAATGGAAATGGAGTTGAAAGAATTGAGGAAATCGTGTATGAGTAGGGAGATCCCCATCATAAGTCCGGCTACGGAAGTGTTTTTGGGTAAAATATTGAGAAAGCATAAACCGAAAATATGTCTGGAAATTTGAGGTGCAGTGGGATATAGCAGTATAGTTATGTGAGAAGTGATAAAGAGTCGATGAGGGAAGCTGACATCGTTTGAGATTTCATATCCCGCATACCAAGAGGGAATACAAAACACCAAAATGATGAACTGTTACAATACGACAACGTATCCGTTTGATATTCTCCGCACGCCTATCAAAAAATTGGTGCCGGAAAAGGTGGATTTCATCTTCATAGATGGTCAGAAAAGCCAATATGGTGAATATATGGAAATTGCAGAGAAAATACTTTCACCAAATACGCTAATCATTATAGACGATGTGATCAAATATCATAACAAGTTGTCATCATTATACGGATATCTTCAGAAAAAGCAAATCAAATTCAAAATCCTTCAACTGGACCCGGATGACGGGATCATGATCATCAATGGATAACCTCAAACACGACAAAATTTTTCGATTTTTTTCGATGAGAGAGAAATACCGATGATTTTTGATACATAAAGTACAAGTAACAACGAAGTAATTTATGAATTCAAAAACAATCGGTATAAGCCAAATTTCAATATTTTTATTTTCATGATAATAATGGCTATGAATGAACAAGAAATACTCCAAAAGACTGTAGAATTCGTCAAAGAGACATTAAAGGATGCAGAATGAGGACACGACCGACGGCATATCTATAGGGTCCGAAAAACAGCGCAGCATATCGCAAAAACAGAAAAGGTGGATATGTTGATCGTTGAATTGGGAGCATTACTCCATGATATCGCCGATGCAAAATTCCATGGTGGCGATGATACGGTAGGACCAAGAAAAACAAAGGAATTTTTGGAATCGATAGAAGTCGATCAGAATATCGTTGATCATGTAGAAAAAATCGTGAAGAACGTATCATTCAAAGGAGGGAATCATCAACAGGAATTCAAATCAGCAGAATTGGATGTTGTACAAGATGCAGATAGATTGGATGCCTTGGGAGCGATAGGGATCGCGAGAACATTCCATTACAACGGACACAAAAACAGGGAAATCTACAATCCAAGCATCAAACCGAATCTCAATATGACCAAAGAGGAATACTACAAAAGCGAAGCGCCAGCAATCAATCATTTTTATGAGAAACTATTGTTGCTCAAAGACAGGATGAATACCGAAACAGGAAAGAAAATAGCTCAACACAGACATGAATACATGGAAAACTACCTTGAAGAATTCTACAAAGAACGGGAAGGAGAAATATAAAATACTTTCGCTAGTATCACATCATCTATAATACAATGCCAGATGCACGCCACGAGATAGTAATATGTCCGATAACGAAGCAATCACATGAAACGAGACGGAGTGGGTCCCACCAGGTGGGACGGAGACGAGTTGGTAGATAATGCATTCAAGGAATATTCATTCTGAGTATTGCATCTGGCTAGATCTTTTTGCTTACTTTTTGGAGCAATGCCAAAAAGTAAGTCGGGGTTTGGGGCGAAGCACCCAACAAAAAGTAAGGCAAAGCGCAGCGTAAAGGGAAAAAATAGTGAAATTTCACAAAACAAGAACAATAGCTTAAAAATAATCATAATTACATCACAAAAACCCAATTTGGAAATAGCGAAAACCGCTATTTTTCATTTATTTTCGTTCTCATTTTGATATACTGACATATCGCATATTTTCGTAGTAATAAAAATATTTAATATTCGGCTTTTGAACTGATGAATTGAACAAAGAAATTACTCATTCGAATATTCATTGTCTTGTACGCGCTCTCATATTTTTTGCAAAATAGTTTTTTCGTCGATCGAAGAAAGATCTACGCAGCCGAAGATAGTAGCGATACAACGAATCTTGTAGTCGTATATGTGGACAAAAATATCTACAAAGACATTCTGACAAATCTTATTCGATACACGACGAAATATCTGCAAAAAAAGATATCCAATAGCAAAGCGATAGTGCTACCGATAGATACAGATACCATGCAAGCACATGAGCTTTCACAGATATTGGAAAACGTCTATTTCGAATGACTGAAAGACGAAAATTCCAAGCTAGTCGGTACGATACTGATAGGAGACATTCCGCTGCCCGTAGTGGAAAATAACGGATTCATCTATCCGAGCATCTATCCGTATGTGGATTTCGAAGATCAGCAATTCATCTATGATACCAACAAGAAATATTTTGTCAGCAACGGGAACCCTAATGGCCAAGCAGAAATATGGCACGGATTGATCAAATTTGAAAAAACCAACGACTATAATACATTCTTTACCAAAGTGAGATCTTATTATAATAATCCTACTAAATTCATAGAAAAAGCTATTTGGTATGAAGATTTTATCGGATTGAAGAAATATTTCATCCAGGAAAATACGAAATATTATGTAAATAGCATGATATTCGCAGAAGATATAGGATACCATAGATTCAACAATCTCATGCTCAATATCCTACAGGAAGAACACAACAAAGAATCCGTCGATGTAGGAAAGAATCTCAAGGACGATTTGCAAGAAAGCGACGATCCGGAATTGCTTGCATATGCAGAGAATATAGAAACAAGGAATACGGAAGCCAAGACGGTGTTGCAGGATGTCAAAGCCGATATGCCTACGCTTACCTTGAAGACCGCAATACAGAATATGCTGAAAGGATACGACGGATTATTCAGTCCGCAATTCTTGGCAAAAGTAAAAGATAACGTAGCATGATTAGCAAGACGATATAAGAGCAGCTGAGAGACAACATTTACGGAATATAGCTCACTCACGGATAAGATAGTCCAAAAAGACAGCCGATTATTAGGAGATCTGGACAATAGTGTACAACCATTATTTGTACAGATGAACGAATATCTGCAAAAAGGATTAAACGATATCGTAGAACAAGAAAAATACTATATGACCGTACCCGTGCCAGTAAGTCAACTGGAGCTTGAATGAGACATCAAGATTCCTGCAACATTCCGAGCCACAGGATTACCGCTGCCAAAGTGCATTCGAAAAACATATAATTATTACGAGAATTTTTATTTCGGAAAGAATGCAAACACGATCACAAGCGCGATCAATCTAAGCGCATACAGAGGGACATACCAAAATCTCACCTCCACGGTCAATGAAACGGTCTCCAATCCGACAAAATCCATAGGGGGAACATACAATATTTTTTCGACACAAATAGAAGCGAACAGAGGATACAACATCAATAGCACTATGGATGAATTGGAAAAATACAATCTTATGAAGACCAACAAACAAGAACTATGGAAAAAAGATTGTAATCTTCATCTATTCGGATATTGCCTCCGATGGCAAAAGACGCGGAAAGCAGACGACTCAGACGATGAGAACAAGTGCTATATCAACGACGAAGAAAAACAATGAGGATGTGAATCAATGACAGGGTTTGCGCAAAGAATGCGAGGATGAGCATCACCAGGAAATATAAATCCCGATACCCAAAAACTCGAATGATACAATTACAAAGACGCGATATTCCCTATCTATGACATTGCAGGATCAAAGAAGATAGCGTCAGCGGAAAATGAAGCTAATTCATACTTAGCGATAACAAAATATGGCGCATTGATCCAAAGAAGGTTCGCAGTAAAAGAGAAACAAGAAAAAAAGAGTAATACAATAGATACGTTTATCTCAAATCCTAATGCCAACGGAATAGACGTCAAATTCACGAACCAAATACCGATAAACACCGATCTAGAACACCCATTACGGACATACAATCCTCCAAAGACATTTGATCAGGCAAATTATTTTCAACTATTCAACTCATCATTGACGCCATTCAAAAAAACAAGCGGATGAAGAATAGCTCTCTACAATCGGACTCCTGGTAATGATGTATTGAATTGTAATATGAAAGGGCTGATCTACAAATACAAGACAATCGATTCCAGAGTATACAATATTTCTCCTACATGGGACCAGATTTCAGATACGGAATTCTACAAGTTCAAGGAAAATTCAGATCTAGAGACATTCTACAACAACACGATAGCATCAATACAAACCGTACAACAGGATATCACAGAAAAAAATCAGGAATTCAGCGGAACGAATATCACAGACATGACAGGAGTAGTATCCAATCTCGCCGCACTGAAATCAGCGATCATAGCAAGTAATAATGGACTGACGCAAATAAATAACTTCTCTGTATCATCAATCACCTCATACAACGCTACGCAGATAGCTCAACTCGTACAGACACGGACAGCCAACAATATTACGACCAACAAAGTGATAGAGATGTCAGGCAGAATACAGAAGATAAACCAAGGATTGGAAGAATTCCGCAGTTTCATAGAAGAGCTAACGATAAACAATACAGCACTCCTCTTCGATGATATTATCACGACAGAATGATTTAAGAGTCAAAAGGTAGAAATACTCAATACACGAAAAACAAGCATAACACAAAATCTGAATTATATCAACACGAACATCAATGCTCTCAAGAATACATTCCTTCAAGCGCGAGGCATCTACAACACCATAACACAGATCCAAAATATGAGCACGATGCTGGCGAACAAAAAGGACGCATTCAATCAACAACAGACATGCGGAACAGTGCCAAATACCTATTATTGCTGATGTACCTACAATTATCAGTTGATCTGTGCATTATTGCAAAATATAAAGAACAGTCTGGATCAGCATAGGACAAGTCTCAATGACGGAATAGCTAGCATAGCGTCACATCCAGGGAATAGTTGAACAGAACAACCGTTTGTGGAAATCAATCAGATGTTTGCGCCTACAAAAGTAGCAGCGGAAATAACTCAGGTACAAGCCAAGATGAATACGTTCGATGTATCGACAGATCCTGAAAAAAAAGAGCAAAACAAAGGAATGAACATTACGACTCCAGACAGACCTATCGACAATATAAGGAATATAACCTTCAAGGGAGTTGGTGGAGACCGCGTAAGATTGGATTATCCTAACATCTACGAAGTGAACATATATAAACAAGTTGGCGACAAACTCATCCTCAAAGAGATACCAGAAATTAGAGATGCCATCAAAGAATATCTCATCAAGAAAGCAGCGGAATACAATATTATCCTTGCGACTCAACAAAGCAACAAGCAGCAATATTATACTACGTATGGACCTCAATTCGATTATTTGGGGCAATTGGACGTATTGGCAAATCCTATGAACCATACCTACGATCCGATTCCGACGAATTATTTCATAGATAAGCTGATTGATTTCTTGGATCTTTTGGAAGCGGGCTTCGGTTCAAAATATGTGTATGGAGAAGATAAACCAAACGATGATGATGAAAAGTTGGATATGATAGCCAAGCTCTTCTATTATCAGAACATCACCCGGAAAGAAAGGCTAAAACAAGAAAAAGTAGATTCGGATATGATGGAGATCAAAGCAAGCTTCGATATTAATAAGAAAACCACACAAGTAGCAAATATGTATATGACAGAAGGAGGAGACCAAGGTAAATTTATTACGCCAGTATACAATAACACAGGATACGAAATAGGATACATAAATTCGGATGGCGAAGATTATATTTCATCTGCAAGCATGCCATCATTTATCCAGCAGATCCAGGCAGCACAAGAAAAATCAGTAGTGAAAGTGAAGCCTGTACTGGAAGAATCTAATGCTGCTGATCTTCAAAACGCTGTTGATGATTGTGAAGGGGTGGACACTAATGGGCAAGCGATGCTGTTTGATCTCAAGACGAAATGATCGCCACGGGTAAAAGCAATGAAATGCCGGATCAAGAATCTCTGATCCAAAGCGTTCGATATCCAGATAGATTATAAGCATGCCGATGGACCGGTATTCCTAGGAATATTTGATGAACTGAAAGAGAACATCGAATGACGAAAAACAGAACGGGTGGAATATGGCAACGAACGGACTCCAGACGATAACGAGAAGACGATAGAAGAAGCCGACGCAGACAAAGCAGAGAAGCTCAAAGAATATGAAAAATTTGCTGTCCTCAATATAGACAACACCATCCTCTGAGTGGATGATACAGTAGCTCCGAAATTGAGTATCGGACTAGCAAAAGATCTTGGAGATATAGAGATCAGGATAGCTGGCTTAGGAGACAACTGCTTCAAGATGATGTTGGGAAGAAGCGTATCAAGCTCAGATATCTGCAACGATCCAGCAAAAGAGATCTACAATCCGAATACGGAAAGCAAAAGCTTTGATATGATCATGACGAACAAAAAAACAGGAAACGCTTCTATAAAAGTACAATTATGTATACCAAGTACGGATCTCTGCATTTCAAAACAGAAAGTGATGCACATCACTCCAGGACCGCTCGAAAAGATAGAGATAAAGACTCCTGCTAATCCGGTAATCGTAATAGAAGGAGGAGAGATTCCATTGGTGATCAATGGATATGATAAATATGGCAACAACGTAGGACAAGGATTGAACGCATATACTATCAGTGTTATAAGTGGAAACGGATTGATATATGACGGATCTGCAGCCAATACAAGTATGACGTTCAATGATTTCAATCAAAAAGTCTTCACGTATCAAGCGCCTATAGGACTGACAGGAAACAAAACCATAGCTATACAGATAGCTCCTCAAGGATCGTTCACGGCATGAACAGAGACAAAAAAAAGCATTTTCATAGAACAACCGATAACTATCGCAAAGGGTATAATTAGTGTACAAAAAAATGGAGAAATACTCTATCAGACGCAAGATACTAACAGACAAGTAAATGGAATAAGCAACAAAAAGATTATCTATGCCCTTCCGTTAGACGAATCAGCTATCCGATATACAGACGATAACGGATTGACGCAAGTGATACCAGAGAATCTACCAAGCATACGCATCAATGTAAAAGACAAAAATGGACATCTGCTTGATACGGTAGCCAGCATCATAGCGGAAAAATGATTGTTGTCTCCATGAACAATCAAGGAAGGAAAAATCATGCAGGATGGTAGAGCAAGAACACAAGTATCGTTCCACAAAGCGACAAATTTCATCATCAAAGACGGAGTTTTGGATATCACGCTCGCACCAAGTTACAAAGCAGGAGAAGATAAGATCACGATACACATCCCAGGCATAGACCCAATCATACTACCGGTTATCGTCAATGCATGACCGGCAACAACCGTATTGATGAAATTAGGCAAGACAAAATTTGATCTCACGTCAAATACTATAAGTAGCGGTACTATCCATGTAGTAGATGCATGGAACAATAAAGTGACTACAGGGACACGTATCAAATTAGGAGTGATCGGTGCGGGAAAAACGAATGTAAATCAATTTGTCTACAGCGGACAGGAATACACCTATACCCTGACAGCAAAAGAACCGGGAGGTGAATGATTCGTGTTTGCGTATATAGACGGCAAGCCACTAGCTGAACAGATACCTGCATACGAAAGATTCCTTGTACAGGAAAGTGTGTTGCCAAAAGAGAAGCTCAATATCATGTACCTCAACCTCTTTTGAACAGATCGAGGAAATCAACGAGGATATTTCTCTGAAAATGAGAAAAAGGTAAATGACATAACCAGTAAATCCAACAAAGTGATTGCGACAACAACAGAATTGGTGGATCCGAACAAGATCAAGCAAGTGGATTTTGTGGTAAATCCTAACGGACAAGTCCAAAGCATCAATCAAGGAGAATTTGCGTTGACGATCCAAGACAAGAAACTCGTAGTAAATATGCCGGATATAGCCAAGATATATCTATGAGCTTCGGATGATTTTACTATAAAAAACGTAGCAGATACCTGAGCAGTCAAAGATATAGAAAAAAATGATAATATAATGATCTACATACCAGAGCCTACAGACAGCGTCATTACCGGTAATGAAGCAAGCAAGAAGAAGATTACGATAAACGGAATCGATATCATCGACATCAAAGAAGGGAAAATCGATCAGAGTGTCACATTGAACGCAAGTGAAGAAACATTGGAAGGAATGAGTATATATACGCTCGCCATGGATGACAAAATACTAGGAAAGATTATGGTACGAACAAAAGGAAGTATCATAGAGAATAAAGATACTATCGACATCCTAGATCCGATAACCTACGGACAAACGAAAGTATTCAGCGAAGGATCAACAAATCGCCCGGGAATGGGAATCTATGTACAATCCAGTGCATTCAGCAAAGAAGGATATGAATCTATAGAAGACAGCACGGATCCAATGCTGGGAATAGGATTCACAAACGATTTCAAAAATATAGCGAATTTCGCCAATGGAAAATCAGTAGGAGAGGCGACATTACCATATGGTTCGCAATTTATGATCAATTTCTGAGATCCGCTATTGGAAAGAAGAGAGAAGAATCCTGAAATACCGAAAACAGATTTCGATGCTTCTATAGGACAGAATATCTATGCTGATCCGAACAAGACCATCTACAAGATCACGCCGATAGATTTCAATAATGATGGGCTCAAAGATCTATTGGTAGTCTATACCGATGGAATGGTCAAGGTGATAAAGAGCTATGGCGGAACACATCCATACAAGAACCTGCAAGATCTCATGATCATAGCAGAGCCTATCAAAGAACTCAAGATTGGAGATGTAGATGGAAACGGATACGAAGATATCATTGTTATGACGACAAATAGCAAAGGTATCGTCTACCTTAACAATAAAGGGATATTCCCTGTGGATGGAAAAAATATCTGTCTCAATGTAAATGCAGATCCAGGAGAAACAAATGAAAATCCTGATGATTTTTCCCAGATCCAACAATTTTTCATGAAAGACATGGATATGAACGGAACCCTTGATATCGTGACACTCGACAAACTATCAGATATCAAGATATTCTATGGAGGAGGAAATGACGATGGAGCAAACTATATCTCCTCTACTATGGGAACATGCGACATCAACCGATATAAAAGACAAAAAGACAATTACAAGACCATCAAACGTTTCGGGATGAAAGTAAACAGCGATCGGACAATACAAGATGAAAGTATCATCCATCGGCAATGAGCGCCGATACCTATAGAAGGAGAAGAAGAGGAAGTAGAAGAACCCACACTTGAATCACCTCCAGTGACATTGAGCAAAGAGGAGCAAAAACAACAAAAAGAGGAAATGAAGCAAAAACAAGAACAAACCATGGAAGAAGTTAAATCTGTCATGGCAAACACCAACGAATATATAGCGGCAGGAAGTGATCGATTAGCATACGTAGAGAATCCTCTCACCACAGCACCTGCATACGAATCAAACACACCGGAAAACATCTATTATATGCCAATCAATAAACTCAATGAAGATCACGGCGTCAGCGTCTACAAAAAATTTGTGGATATGAACGGCGGCATACTAAAAGACAACGATGAAGTAGCTGTAGAGGTAACTATCCAATCACTGAAGCCGAACAATAAACTCACCTATATGGAACAGATGAAATGACCATGGGCAATAGTGAAAAACGAAAAGAACCAAATCAATTCGTTCGTATTCACACAAGGTAACAGCTGAAATATCATCATAGATCGAAATGCACCAGAAGGATATCAGTTCGTGATGGACAATATCAGACTCGGTAATGGAGAAAAACTAAGCTTTTCCTATAGAATGCTGTACCAATCGGAAGATCCTATCATCAAGATTGAGATAGAAGACTTCGACTATATGCCTGAAAAAATAAAAAAAGATACATATCCTGACATCAAAATACAGACGACTTGCCCATGTGAAAAAAACGGACGGACACTATTCAATGAAAGAAAAAGCAACAATAGAACCTATGAGAGCGTATATCGTGACGTACAAGGAGACATAGACACCTACAATACCAAAGCACAAACAGAAGCAACAAGTACATTGACGGATTTCGTAGAGGAACTCAACGAAATAGACAGCATATCTGAAATGAAAAGCTTACCTGGATTAAGCAACCTAGAATGACGGACAGCAGAGAACATATCAAATCTAGCATTCAACGTAGCTAGCACATTAGGGACGATGGATCTATCAAACATAGGAAATTTTCTGGAAAATGGACTTTCAACGAATCTCAATCTCAGTGCTATAGATGACATGACAGCAGGTATATCGGAGAAGCTGGATCAAGCATTGAATGGACTGTGTCAATGATTCGTATTGGGAAAATGATGAAGTGATTGCGGCGGACTGAGCCCGATACCGTTCAACCAAGCATTTCTTGCACCAGGACAATATCATATTTTCTGATGCGTACCGAAATTGCCGAATCCGCTCTACACAGCATTCAAAACACTGAATGATACGATCGGGAAAGGTATGCCATTATTAACGGTACCAGGAAACCGACCAAGTCCTGCAGGAACATATCTCCCTTTTCCAGGATTCTTCTGATATCCGTTTAAATGATCGACTGATGGTTTTTATTTAGGAACCCCTTGAGGTCCAACAGCATTTCCTTCTCAATTCAGGCTCTATATAGCGCCGACGCTTACGCTCTGACTAGGAATAGCGATGTGTTTCTGACCATATACAGTAGGAGGAAAAATACCGAAACCGTTCAGGGATATAGGCGGAAATTGTATCGTTTTTGCAGTACCGCCACTCAAGAAAAAATGTGAAGAACCGACAACGCCTAATATCGCATCGACAAATATTGTGGACGAAAATATGATAGATGCGGCTGGACAAGGGACATGTAATAATCCACCGACAATAGGAGGAATAAAAGTAAATGGAACACTAATCAATACGACAATAGGACCGCTAAATATAATGGTATCAGATGTATCATCTTTTGAAAATACGTGCGAATCATGCGAAACTAACTATACACCAGCAATGCCGCAAGGAGAGATATTTGCAGGATTGATGTCCTTCGACCAAGATCCGATAACGATCACCTCCACAGCAGGAGATACCGATCTCTATCAAGGAGCCTACGAAGGATACGAACTCAGAAAATGACAGACAATCAAACTCAAGACAGTAGGTGCAAAGAGCAAAGGATTAGTCAAAGCGATGATCCAGGATCGAATGCGCAGACAGATAAGTTATATCAAAAATAACCTGACCAAGATGACAATTCAGGTAGATTTCCCTGATATGACGAATATTTTCCAAGGGCTCGATAAAATAGGAAACCTAGAAGAAATATACAAATCGCTCAACGAGCAATCCTCAGCAGAAGGATATATACAAAGTACAGAAGGAGAAGGTATTGATTATGGAAACTCACAACTAGGCAATCGAGCAGCTGGAACAAAGGTATGATCAGGTATATCAAACATATCACAATACGTTTCTACACAACAGCTCAAAAACATATCCAAAAGCATTTGAGAAAATCCATTCAAAGCGATACAGGAAATGTTCAAGGAAGTTCCGCTTGTACAGATAGAGACCAAAGATGTAAATTTGAAAATACCTATTATTTCCAGTGAAGATGTAAACAAGTACATTGATTATCTCACTCTACGGATACAGAAGAATGCAGCAATAATCGAAGACCGGACATTAGTCATCAATAGGATGTTGGCAAGATGCGGCACTACCGATCATGCAGAAGCGAGAGAAACAATCACAAATCTAGAACGGATGAATACTTTTGCATCAACAGACTCAGAATTGAAGAATAAGCAGGAATTGAAGGATTGGGCAAACGAAAAAATGACAGAAATGAATTGAATATTGGCAACAGGAGAGGTAACATGGGAAGAGATGGGAAATGATATAACCAAAATAGGAGTAAACGGAAAAAATGCAATGAAAAAAATAGCAAGTAACACTCGTTGGGAAACACTAGAAATAAGATTACAATATCGAGAGAAAAAAGAATGAAAAGATTTCAAATATGCGAAAGAATTGGAAAAAATATCCAATATCAATGCAGAGACAAAGAAATGTAATATGATATTATCAGATCTGACGAACTTCATCAAATTTAGGGATGAGTTCGACCAATTGGTCAGAGCAGTCAAACAGAATATCCAGATACTTGAGCAATACAAAAAATTCCCGCTCCAATTATATCAACGGACACATCTTTCAGACAAGTATTTGACCGAACTTTCATCATTATTGTGAGATTTCGTAGGCGGAGTGAATAATTTCGTCAGTATAAATGCGACCAGGATGGCAGGATACATCGATGCTATCACGACGCTTATCGCTACGATCAAGACACGACAGTCTATTATAGATCTTTCTATCAACCGATCGGAGAAGTGCTCAAAATGTAGCAATGATAATTATGGAGCGTTCTCATGCAGTCTCTCATTCCTCTGTCCGAAACTGCCGGTGCTCCCGATACCGTCATTCAAAATACCAAATATCTATATGGATCTTTCACATATGGATCTGGGAATGGCCATCACATTGCCGAAAATAAATTTCAATCCAATAAAAGTGCCATTGCCGCAATTACCAAATCTTCCTGAACCGCCAGAGATAGAGGCCGATCTGAATATCGATTTCAACAATATAGAATTACCTACGATACCGGTGATACCTGAACCGCCGCAATTGCCTGAACCGCCATCATTTATTCCAAGTATCAAACTCACCTATCCGGTATTGCCGCCAGCGCCAAAAATACCTAAGTTGGCTCCAGAGATCAACGCTATCCTCAATGTAGGAGAATTTATAGGAAAGATTTTCTGTATCGTCAAATGATCGATAGGATTGGTAGGAGAAAAGGGCGTAAAAGGCAAAGTTGAGCAAATAACGCAAAGGACACGGAATGTTCCTATCTTTGACTATTTTGATCTGAGCCTTAAATTCAAGGACGCTCCTCTTCAATGATTCGACTACAAATTGGACGCATATACTACCCTCAAATTCAATTTTGATGGAGTGTATGATGTCTTCGACAATATAGCACAAATATCCAATGGTTACGTATCCAAATTTGAAGGATTGATCACAAAAACTATGGAAAAAGCAGAAGAAGCAGCAAATGACAATGAGGTAACGGATGCTTTAAATAAGATAGAAGAATTAGATCAAAACGTAAATGTAGATCTGGATGTATACCATACTACAGAAGAAACAGGGTTAATAGATTATACGGTAGCGTACAATGAGCTTAGACAAGGATTGTTGAAGATGAAAAATAGCACTATCACTGATACGAACGCCAACGACAGAATAACCAAGATTCTAGCGATAGCGGACAACAAATCGAATATATTGCCAGCGACCAAAGAGATAGAGCAAGTAGAAAAAGCCGCACAAAAAATGATTGAAGATACGATACAAGAAAACAAAGAAACGCAAGAAGCAATCAAGGACTATGATAACTTCATCAAACAATTCAAGGATGGTGACAATATAGTATTGGTAAAAAACGATACGACAGAAAACACCACGAAATTCATGACACCGATTATGAAGATAGACACACCAACCAAACACATCTTGGATACACAAGAAGATCCTACGAAAACATATCTATCGCTCAATAAGCAGATGGTGGAATGATATCTAAAAGCGCTCAATGTAGATGGTCCAGAAAAATTGAATATGTCGACCACGACATATAACAAATCCAAGACATACCTAGAGACCACAAAGACAAAAATAGATGATGCGTTACTGGCATATGCAACGCCTACAGAAGGAAATATGTTATTGGCACAGACAAATCCGCCGACATCCACGACAACGACAACGACAGAAAATAAATATAGCCCAGATATATCGACCTATGTACAATGAGTCTTCGTTCCGTCATATGAAGTGGCTACAGGGACAAATGAGACCAAAAAGAATATGATCAATACACTGATCTCTTCAGAGCAAATGACCAAGGTACAAAATACCTATATGAACAATATCGATTTCAACAACGACGGAAAGCTAGATATATTGATGTATGACACGCACAACATTTATATCAAATATGCAGAACAAAAAACAGAGCAACGTGCAAAATGATGATGATCGCTCGTCAGATACAATAGTAAATTCTATAGTTATGCAAATGATCATACACGGAACCGATACATCTCGTCCATGGATCAGATCAAAGAGAACACTGATACATTCGGATTCCTGGAAATGAACGATATTAGCATCAAGATGATAGAAAAAAACAAGGAAGTGAAAAACTTCAAGACAAGCGGACAATCATTCGATACACTCCAATTTTCACGGAACAATAGCAGTTTGATGGGAGAATCGATAGACGGATACCTTATCCAGCTCAACAAAAGAGTGGATTATAGAGACAAGACAACAAGTTTCCGAGATTTCCTATGATTCAGGGAAAAGCCAAAATATGTTTTGGCATTGCCGAGAGACACCGATTACAAGAAAGCATTGCTGACGATAGATAGGAATATGACAAAGAGACCAGTAAATCTAGAGTTGGATGATAGTATATTAGGAATAGAATATTATGATCCAGGACAAACAGAGATAACACTAGCATTCAAGGATCTTCCAAGAGAATGGATATATATCAATATCGCTGGACTAAGCATAACTCAAGATGAATTGACTGCTAGACAGAGAGAAACGCTTACCTTGTACAAAAAATCGACGCCACGATCAAACCAGACCGTAGCGGGTATGCAAAACCTTGGAGATATGAACCCTCCTTTGGGAAACATTATCTTGCGAAGAGATAAGACCAATACAGAAGTAAGTTCAGGAGTAACACACGAAGGATATATCAATACACACTATACACTCAAATCCATATGGACAGACAATGTAGCGGTAAAAAAGATGATTGTCCAAAAAGACGGAAAAACGATAGCAGAAAAAGATAATTATTCTCAGACAGGAACGATAGATATCACAGGATTGTTTTATACAGGGACTGTACAAGAAAATTATACATTCATCGCTTTGGATCAGAACGGAAATGTTGCAAAAGAGATCGTAACTTTGGAGATAAAGATTCCAGAGATAGAAGTCATAGATCTGAAGAAAAGCGGAAAAGAGACTGCAGATATCATAGCGCAAATCAGCAATGATATGGATGAAGGATTAGTGGTATTCCAAAGATTAAGAAATGGCATACGAAAAGACATCGCAGGAACAAGACAGAATAGTAAGGGATGATTTGAGCTTTCGCCTAATCAAACCATTATCACCTGAGGAGTGTTTACCATAGGAAACGATATCGGACTGTATAACGCAGCAGGAGATGAGGTAGCAAAAGTGGATCCAAAAACAGGAGAGATCAAAGTCAATCAATGATTCGAAGACACCATCAAGATCTATCTGAAGTTCAACACGCATATACCGATCATAGAGGTAAGAGACATAGAAAACAACAAAACAATCTTCCAGATTATACTTCCGATTGAGACTATCACCGACATCAAGATGAACGAAGGAAAACCAAATTATGAATTATTGCAATTGCCGGATAGAGATTTTGGAGATTTCAACAATGGATATTGCATCAAAAATCTGAGAAACGATTGCATCGTCTATACCAATCAAGCAGGAGCGATATACATTCCTGGAACATACGCGAATAGTTTGATGGGAGAATATAAATTCGAAGAGACAACCAAAAACACGATCTTCATTATCAAAGACCAATCGAATAACCCGATCTCTACATTGACGATGAAAGTCAAAGAGACCAACAAATAATCTTTATATGCATAGACAACTACATGAAAAAAATCTTGATAGGAAGCATCATAGTTACGATGGGGATAGGTATTCTAAGCAAAGCCGCCGCCAACGACTGTGATATGGTAATAGGAGACAATCTCGAGAATAATGTCATCACATATCAAAGTAAAAATTTAGGATATGATCAGTATATAAATTTTTTGCCTGTAGAAGCGTTCAGACAAGCATTACTGAATCTGAAGACCTATTGTTGTATGCAAGTGATCAAAAAAGAATGTAGCGAGAAAGTAACCGAGAAATGTTGTTCAAAAGAAGAAAAAAAGAGTTTCCCGGAAAAATATCCAGAAAGCGCTTATTTCTTCGATCATGTATTGGATGTAACCATGAGAAGATTAGACGGCTATGCACCGCTCGCCTACGGATTAGAGCCTGATCCCACAGCTTTGGAACGAAGAAAAAAAATCACCAAAATAGCAGAAACAGCCAACGGTGGAACAGCAACAGAAATCGAAGAGCTGTATAATACATACCGAAAATACAACAAAAAAGGAATCACCGATATCGAGATATTTTTGAAAAAATACAATGAAAACGTAGAAAGCATATCGTTATTGGATAAATACAGAAATGTATGTGAAATAATCAAAAACCTCTATGACAAAGCAAAAAACACAGATAAAATTATCATCTGAGGATATGCGAATCCAGATAGTTTCTTCAAAAAATGCGATAATCTAGTATCCGATAGGATACAAAGAGAGAATGGATATGTGAAGATCCTGATGGTTGAAAAAACGGGCAAGATGATAGATGAAGCGACAAAAGCATATATCAAAAAACATTTCGTTGAAGAAAAATTACTGGAATTACGGGATTTGATTGTTAAAGTAAAGAATATGTTCCAGGATATGGTGAAACAAGCACCAGTATCACAGAAATGCAGCAAATAAATATACGGTTTTTATCAATTATCTCTCTATTATGAAAAAAATCAGGGCTATCATGACGATCATAGCGATAAGTACATGTCTTTCTATACCCGTACGGACAACAGCACAGAATCCTTCTAACGATTACGAAATCATACCGAAAGCATCTAGCGGAGGAAAAGTGGAAGCAGCAGTCAAAGCTGTAGGAGAAGAAGGAGGAAGCGTTCGAGATACCTACAGTGAAAAAGCCGAGGAACTCAACACGGTAGGCGACCAGATGGCATCAGGGATCATGACATGGGATACCTTGCTAGATTACATCGTATATCTCGTAAGATTCCTTTCACAAATAGGAATAGTGATAGGAGTGGTGATGATAATCTATGCCGGATATCTATATGCAAGCAGTGTATTTAGTCCTGGAAATATGACCAAAGGAAAAACAGCGCTCACTAATGCAATCATAGGAGTGCTCGTAGTAGCATTCTCATATGCTATCATGAAATTATTGACCAGTGCCTTCTTATCATAAGAATAATTTCTGCATCATCTATTTTGCGTTATCTATCTTGACCTTAAGTTCAAAGGCGTATTTATTGATATCGAGCATCGCCTGAGCGACATTATGTCGAAACAATTCATTGCTCTTGAGAAAATCCCTCATATTGTTTACAAAGGCGATATTGATATCGTTAGTATATTGTTTTTCTAATGCCTTGATGACAGTAAGAGAAATTTCATTATAGGACTTAGCAGAATCCTGGAATTTTTTTATATTCTCTTGTATATCTTCCAAAGAGACAGACTGTTCCAAATTCGCTTTATTGGCAGCGACATCGGAAATGACGATATATTTATTGTAATTATCCGCCTCAGGGGCAGTGATATTCATATCTAGTACACCGATATTGATATCAGTGCTCGCTTGCTTTGCTTCTTGTAATTTAGTGGTAGTGCTGGTCTGAGTAAATACAGGTTTGATGCCAAAGACAATCTTGAAGATGAAATTGTCTGCAAAATTGAGCTTTATGTTGCTATCAAGATATTCTTTCGTTTTGCTATATTTGGTATTTTGCCCGCCATCCATCAATGATTGCAAGACATCGGAAATCTCTTGGAAAATGGATTGAAAAGTGAAAACAGTCTTTCATGGACTGAGAGAGACTTTTTCAGCAGGTACCTTACAGAATTTGAGACGATACATATCTTCTATATTCTCTCGACCTGCACCATTTGGACCTGCTATCATAGAACAAAAACAATCAGATTTACAAAGCGATGACTTGGTCCTTACGCCATACATACAACTGGTATTTTGAGATTTAGCATCAAGTTTACACTTTGCCTGTTTTACTATAGAAAGATCCTCACACGCATCCTTTGCAGCGGCATATTGATTATCACAAGCCTTGAATCCACTATCCTTGGTATCATTGCAGGTTTGTACACATGATTTTGAACACTCAAGCTGACATTTCATCTGATCTCCGATCTGCATATCCTTACATCCATATTCACAGCTTCATGGAGCGGGAGTATCACCCATGATTGCCTCTGCATATGCACTAGCAACAGTGTCTGCATATCCGGAATCTGAGGTACTTCATCACGTCGGAACAGGATATGTATCATGAAAATCAGCAAGTAACGCAGCATTGATAAGCTGATTAGTATCGGCAGTATTGATGAAATTCTCAAGTTGTTGGATATATTCTTCATTGGTTAACGTGGGTTCTTCTTCCTCCACAGACTCTTGTTCAACAGCAGAAACAAGACACTGATCTCATGCGACGACAGGAGAGACAGAAGTATCGTCTGTTGGTAATGACGGCGTTGTTTTTGCAATAAACTGCTGAATTTCTGGATCAGTAGAAGGAGTATCTCTAGTCACAGAAGAAGTATCTCTAGTCACAGAAGGAATGTCTAACTGAGGAGTATTTGCAGATCTTTCAGGGAAGGAAGTATTAGTCGTTCATGATGGAGTGACAGTAGAAAGAGTCGATCCAAGTTGTGTAGCAGATTGATCATCCAAGGAAGAGATATCGCTACCCAAAATAGTTGAAGACGTAGAAGCTTTAGGTAATCTAAAGAATAGAACCTCAGGACTATCTTTGAAATTATCGAAAAGAAGCTTTCCTACATTATTGATATCGACAAGCAGATCAAAAGCACTATCATCCAAAGTACCATTCCAGAAAAGATCTGAACCAAAGCTATATTCATTAAGTGCATTCATATCATAAGTATTTTTGTAGTTCAAATAATACCTGTAATTTACCTCAGCATTGACGGAAGCGACATCTTCAGTAGTCATTTCTACACGATTTTGACAAGTAATGAATTTTCTATAGCTGGCAGTTATCTCTTTTTTTGTAGGCTTTACCGTTCATTTGGGAAGTATCTGATTAAAAGTCTGCTTAAAAGAGGCATTGGAATTGTATAAGACATTGATGAAATCAGTGTTGATTATACCAGGACATGTCTTGTAATATTCTCTCAACGCATCAAACGAAGCCATGGTAGCAGTTATCTCTCTTCCTTTAGCAATCTTCAATGCTTGAGAATACAAGTTTTTGACGACAAGTTTACCGCCAAAAACATCCTTCATATCAAAAACGTCATTTTGTGCCTGATCCAAAACATCAGAAATAGTCATCAATCCTTTATCTGCTTTAGCAGCAAGACTTGGCACAAGAGCAGAAAGTTTGGATTCTGCTCGACCCATACCAAAAACATGGGAATACATTCCGATAAGCAATAGACTGATAGATAGCAATGTTCTAATCGGGTTTTTGAACATTTCTCAGCTTATCATATAAAGTATATATCGGAGTTGCTATATTGGCAAGAGTTCTATTGAACGCATCAATATCTTCTTGATACATGGATAATCAGACATGAAAAGGGAATGCCATATACATATCGCGCATCATTCTCAGACTCAATGACATAGCGCTTTTGGATCGTACATATTCCGTAGAGAATTTCTGGAGAATAGCACGATAATCGGAATTAATTCCAGGATATTGTTGGATCATAGTCATATAATATCCTACGAACAGACGATAATAATAGATTTCATTGTAGAGTAAATTAACGAAACTGACCATAGCGGTAGTCTTTTCTTTCAATCAACAATAAAAAACATCACGAGAATTGCTGGTACAAGGGTCTTTTTGTGATTCCTGCAGAGCAAGTATCTTTTCGGCATCAAAGATGCGAACTTCAGTCATGATGTTTCTCAAGCTTTGTATATACGATTTGACCATACGACAGGTCTTGTCATAAGGATGCGTTGTATTATCACAGATATATATGCCAAAATATCCTGTAGAATATTCATTTATCATGGCATCATCACCAGTATAATTATCGAGATATCCATACAAGCCAGCTTGCTTGATATTTATATAATCTTCCATGATGCTATTGAAGAGCATAGGCACATTTGAAGCCAGATCACAGTCATTGCTCATATATCATGGATTACAATTATCGAATCATCCTTTTAAAGTCAAAGAGGGATCCGTGAATCAGAGATCCTTGAAACTGGATATCTTAAAATAAGAACCACTAAGCTTGGATTGATCACCATAAACAGAATCAATATTCGAGCAAAGCAAATAGACGAAAGCTGAATATTTGGCATTATATATAAATGAATCGTTAGAAAACGCTCAACTAGATAAGACAATCGAGCAATAATTTTCTATGAGTTTTTTGAGACGCTCAGGAGGATTCTCTTCAGATGTTTGCTTGAGTGCGTTGATAAGTTTAGCATCACCAATGTCTAGAGTTTCAGCAGATACATGAGAAAACGAGAAACACAATCCTACTACAAGCAGAATACCTACTAATCTCATGAGGTGTGTTCTCTCAAACAGCATATGCATCCGTAACAAAATAAAAGGATTATCGGCAAGCTCATCTATAATATAAACATTGGGTCTCACAAGCGTTTCCTAGGCTTCGAATGAGACTATTCTTCTTATCCTTTCCTCCGAGGATTCCATCTTTGATGGCATAGATTTGTTTGCCAAGCAAAGTGAAATTCTTTGTAGTATCTTTGACTTCAGAGAAGGTAGCGAGATTGAGATCCAATGATTGATCTACAAAGACATCGCTCGTATACTCAGACATCATAGCGACAAACGCATCATTAAGATTATATCATGATTTTGTAGAGATAATCATAGTGATTTCGTCCTTCTTTGCGTTGATATCCGTTTTTGCAAGCTCCCAAGATTTGTCATTGGTTCGCGTATTTGATATATCCTTTCCTATATCAGCAAATGAGACATTACCATTATTTTGGGTAACATTGAAATTGACTAATAATCTACGAAAAAAAGATCCTGATCACAATTTTTGCGTACCGTACATTGACCTGACCAGATCGTTTTCTCTGGCTTCTTCCTGTTTGGTGTCTGGACTCTTGAGATTAGATAAGGTAACAGATAATGCGTCAGACGATCTCTGGAGCGTATCTCGAGATTTTTCCCATCCATCTTTTGTACTCGTCCAAAGCTGTTTCATATTGTTAGCGAATTTTTTCCATGAAGAATCGCAAGGATTCATGAACCATCACTCGATACCTCTAACACAACCGTAATCGACATACATCACTCTCATAGCAGTATTGGTTACCTTTATCTTGATACCGTTCTCTCGGAGATATTCATAGAGGCCATAGGAGATGCTATCAAACCCTCATGTGCTACCATAATAGATGAATCTCTTGCTAGCGACAATAAGCTGGCTCAACGCCATAGTGATATTGTTATATGTAGCCCCGTCTTTGACCGTAGTAGCTGAATCAAGCAATCCTTTATCTACATATTTCTTGATGATAGTATTCATGAGAGCACGATTTTCATCATTGATAGTTTCAAATCGTCAACCACCCGCTCCAAGTTCATACTTCTTGGTAGAAAGAATAGATTCGATGTCCCATATAACCTTGATGTCTCTGAGATAAACGCGATTCTTGGCAAGCAAAGCAAATAGTCAGACGAAATCATTGAGCCCCCCAGCATCTTGAGGTTTAGTGAAAATTGCAGCTACCGCTGCAGCAAACAAAAGCTTTTGTGTGATATTTCTATTTAATCTATCTAGGATGGTCGATGCAGCAGGAGGAGTGAAAACAGCTCCCTTGAATCGATTTGGATTAACATATTTTCACAAATAATCACCTTCTGTACCCATAGTCTTCATACTATTGGCCATATCTCTGACAAAATCCATCAGATCAGTCAACGGTTCAGATGCAGTTCCGCAGATAGGAGAAGTTGGACAATAAGATTCTACGCTAGAGATAGATATATACTCTGCAGAAGAAAAAGAAAAGAAAAATCCTCCCAAGATAAGGGCACATCATAGCAAGTAATGCAGAGAGAGGAATCTCTTCATGAGATAAGTCAGAATAAAATTATTTGGAAGTCTGTTCTATTTTTGATTTTATGATGGATTGTTCGGTCAAATCATCACAAATACTCAATGCCTTGATATAGGATTCCTTAGCCAAAGCAGTTTGTTTGAGCGAAAGGTAATAATCGCCAAGCAAATGATAGAGATGAGATTGATGATATTTTTCAGTCAAAGACAAGAGTTTCGTCCCTATTGAAGATAAATTTTGCTGTGCCAATTGCAATCCTACCTCACCGTACGTACACACATCGGCTTGACTACCGCTAAAAATAATAGGGCATTTCCCTAGATACAGATCAACAAGCTGAGTATTGTCCATATAGAGGGAAAATGGTTTAGCAGAGCGGAATGGAATAAAGAACATCTGATCAAAAAACAAAGCGAAATCAGACGACTGAAGATCAGATTGTCCCAACAAATTGTGTCGCATACGAAGCATATTGGTCGTATCATCGATTTGAATATAGCTCAACAGCATATATCTATACACATCTATCTGCAAACCAGGATCAGTAACCTGATTGAGGAATATGAGCGCCTGTTCATAATCGCCATATCGATAATAACAAACACCTATCAAGAATTTATAGAGGAACGCATTATGCGCATCAAAATCGGCAAGTCTGAGAAAATAGTCCTTTGCAGATTCCCGATTGTGCATAAGGAAATTGGTATAGGCCAAAACCTGATATGGAAGGATGTAGGTCTGATTTTGAGCTACAGCACGGAGTGCAAGCCTTTTGGCAAAAGAGAAATATCAATTTTTGAGCAAGGTAAGCGCGACCAAGCCATCCCTATAATAGGCAGGAGGGTTTTTTATCTTGGTGTAATTCGCTAACGCTGATTCGTAGGATGCTTTGAAATCTTTATAGCGCGCATCAGTAACTTTGGAAAAGGATTCAGTAGCAGAAGCATAATCATATACCCGCAATGCTCTGAGTCCTTTGTAGAAAAGTTCATCATCAGCGGTAAGCAAATTGAGCGATCTATATTCCTTGGCCAAGACAAAAATATCATCAAGAGAATTAGCCGAGTCCAGACCGAGACGAGAATCATGAAAACGTGTATACAAAACCTGGCGTGGATCAATCTTCAATTTGAAATATCCATCCTCCTCTGTCACCAAAAGCGTTAAATACGTATTGGCTTTATCGAACTGATAATACTGCAAAAACTTTTCTACCATAGGCTGAAGAAGATCTGCGTTCTTATTTTTTTCATAGAGATATTCCAAAACATTGAGATCCTTGAAAATCTGTGAATTTCATAATTGTTGATGGATAGTTTCAGCGACCATAGTCTGCACTTGTGAAATAGGTTCAGCATTATCGCCTGATGATATATCTAGAGAATCTGTAGGTTCTGTCATAGAAGCAGTCATAGATGACTCGGAAATAGGAAGCGTAGATACATCAGAAGATGATGAAGAAAATGCTCAATCCAAAAACAGAATAACAAGCCGAAAGACAAAAATCATAAGTCAGACTAGAGCACCTGTGTGTGTTTGAGATCTAGAAGGCATAATAAAGACGTACGAAATAAATCATAATAAGTATATGCAGAAGAGAAAAAAACGCCAGAAAATACTAAAAAATCAGCCAATAAAATTTGACAAAAAATAAAAGAGTAAAAAATAATTGACTTATAAAAGAAAAAATCTGTATTTTGCCATTTTTTCTACATTTCTTCAGTTTTTTTCTTTTTTTTTCTCCGTATAAGGGCCGCGTCAAATAAAAAAATCAAACACAAACAAAAAGGAGGAAAACAAAATGTATTCAACATTCTTCACAATTCTCGGGCCTGACGGCATGTGTCTTTATAAGAAAGTAGAAATCTACTTCGACCATCTGCATGGGGCAACACCAACATTTTCATCATCAGTTGGATATCTTAAAGTCGACCATTCATACATCAACACGTATTGCAAAGTGGTGGTCCGTATACTGGACGTTACGTATAAAACATGGGTCTTTGGAGGCATTTACATCAATGGCACGCCCAAGACGCTAAAATTGAATGGTGGGTATCTTACCTTGGAATAACAGAAAACAGCTAGGAACGGTAAGAAAACAATATACTTCTCAGGGTATTTCCCTGAGAGTTTTTTTCTTTTTTTTATCAGTTTTTTTCTTTTTTTTTCTCAGTATAAGAACCGCGTCAAACAAAAAAAATCATAAACTAAAAAGAAAGGAACATCTTATGGCAACAACAACTATCGTAGTCATCGACGAGAACACAGGGAAACGAGTCGAAAACGTGAAAGTAGATCTGGAATTTCCTTCAGGGGGATTCGCTGGATGCGAATGGACAGATTACTCAGGAGAGGCTGTCCTCAATCATCAATCCACCGGCAGAGCACATCTGTATGTCGACGGGAGTTATATGTATGATATCAATACTCCTGGCTACAAGACGGTAAAGATATGTCAGTAAAACCGATCTATCTCTTTCAAAAACATCATCCTCACGGTATTTCCGTGAGGTTTTTTCTGTATTTTATCAGTTTTTTTCTTTTTTTTTCTCAGTATAAGAACCGCGTCAAACAAAAAAAATCAAATACAAACTAAAAAGAAAGGAGTATAACTATGTCGTGTTTTTCAAAAAAAAACAAGGATTCTGAATTCACTTCTGAACCTGTAAAAGAATGTTGCCAAAAGTATGGAGTTGGTACTGGTAAAACATTTCGCAAGAAAGAGCCTACAAATCATTACACAAGCAATTATGAGTATTACCGTTGTACAAAATGCGGACATACATGGGAAGTGTTAATGTATAATGACTAGTGCCATAAATGCAGTTGATTCGACATACACTCATAGGTATATTACTATGAGTGTTTTTTTATAAAAAAACTGAGCTTTTCAGCCCAGCCTTTTTTATGTACTAACTAAGTTCACCTACCTTTGGTATGGTTCTATAATTGGTTGATATTCTTTGAAACAGTATTCAGATCTATTTTGTCATATCTCTGCATCAACATATCGGTCTTGATCTTGTTCATGATATCTTGTACCACTCATACGATGATGATCACTCATGAACCAGTAACGACGACAGGAAGTGATCCTAATGTCTGTACAAGATTCTGAATGAATGGGATATAGTTGAGGATGTAGCTATAGATTCCGATAAAAGCCAATCCAGCTCCTCACCAAAGACAAAGATGCATAAGAATGCTATTGATATATTTGGCTGTCTCTTTTCCTGGTCTGATACCTGGCACGAATCCTCATCTTTTCTGGATGTTGTCTGATATCCTTTCTGGAGAGAATACGATCAATGTATAGAAGAAGGTAAACGCGATGATTAATGCAAAATACAAGATGATTGCAGGTATTCAAGGTTGTTGAGTATAGATATTGAGATTAGCTTCTATCCGATTCGCTATACTTACAAGCTTAAGATTCGCAGGTTGGAATTGAGTAATCAGCTTAGATATCAAATAAGGAAATGATACGAATGCGATAGAGAAGATGATAGGTACCATACCTACAGGATTCAAAGGGATAGGCAAAGACGATGATTCTTCCACTCTTCCTCTCCTAGCATAGATGACAGGTATTTCTTTGCGTGACTTCAAGATGAAGATAGAAAGCAGTACCAATCACAATACGATAACCAACATAAAGATGAATACTCAGAAAACACTATCTGTAGATGCCACGCTTGAATATACCTTTTGAGTGATACCTGCTACGATAGATGCGAAGATAAGCAATGAAGTACCGTTTGAGACTCATTTTTCCGTTATCAATTCTCATATCCGCATAAGCAATACTGATCATACGGTCATGACAAACGCAGAAAGGATAAGCGTTACTGCATCTGTAGGGATGACATTACCACCCAAGAGATAGTTGATGAAGAATACCATTCCGATAGACTGAAGAAATGCTAATGGAACAGATAGGTATCTAGTAATTTGTTGAATTCTCTGTTGTCCGACTTCTCCTTGTTCAGTAAGTTCTTCAAGTTTAGGGACTACAGAACCGAGAAGCTGCATGATGATAGATGCATTGATGAAAGGAGCAAGTCCTACAGCTATGATAGCAAATTGATCCAATGATCATCAGAGAAGCATGATAAAATATCACAAACCAGAATTTCACGTATTGATAGTCCTTTCCATAAGTGCAGTAATATCTACAAACGGTACAGGAATAAATACAATAAGCCTGTAAAGTGCAAGCATCACTAACGTGAATATGATCTTCTTCTTTATGCTAGGATTTTCTCGTATTTCTTGAAGTTTTTTGAAGAACTTTTCCATCAAAAAGTGATAAGAAACATAAAAGGTTATTTAGTCTTCTTTGCTGCAGGCTTCTTTGCTGCTGGTTTCTTTTCTGCAGGTTCTTTCTTTGCTGCTGGTTTCTTAGCTGCTGGTTTCTTTTCGACAACAGCCTTCTTTGGAGCTTCTATCTTTTCTTCTATCAATTTCACTGGTTCTGATTTTTTTACCGGTTTCTTTTCAGTAGGCGCTTTCTTAACTGGCTTTGCTATTTTTGCAGGAGCTTTCTTTGGGACAGCATGCACTGTTCCTGGTTTCTCCATTTTCTCTTTTGCCGAAGCAGAGAATGCGTCGATATCTTTGAATGTAAGATGTTTAGCATAGTCTCCATGTCCTAATATCTTTACGAAATCGGTAGCTGATTTGATATATCCGAGATCCTTGAGAAGCGCTTTAGTGATTTCCATAGCATCAGAAATCCTTGCGTCAGCATCAAGAGTACTGAGATTGATGATCGTAACGTGTTTGACGAGTTTGTAGTATCTCGTAAATCCTCTTGCTTTAGGTAATCTCTGGACAATAGATGTTTGACCTCATTCAAAGAATGGTTTCATAGAATGTCCGCTTCTGGACTTCTGTCCTTTAAGTCATCTTCCGGAATAGTTTCCTGTTCCCGTAGCGTTTCCTCTTCCTCTTCTGACTTGTTTATTCTTGAGTCATTTACTTCTTTGGAGTTGATGGATTTTCATCGTATATGCAAGTAAGTGGTATAAAAATTATTTTTTAGCAGGCTTCTTGGCTGCTGGTTTTTTTTCAGTAGGTTTCTTTTCTATGACTACTTCAGGAACGATTCACACTTCCTTTTTTGCTTGGATTTCCTTGACTACTGATGCAGTTTCCTTTGATTGTTCTGTGTCTTCAGTAGCATCATGTTTTGCCTTTTCTACAACACGTTTATTGAAGTGTTCAGCGTGCTTATATGAAGAAAGCGCTCTGATAGTAGTTAAAGCGTTATTGAGTTTATTGTTTGATCCCATGATTTTTGACAAGACATTTTCAAATCCTGCAAGCTCCAAAACAGCTCTCACAGAAGATCACGCCTTCAAACCTGTACCGGCAGTAGCTGGCAAAAGCTTGATAACGCATGCCTTGTATTTTGTCGTAGTAGGATAAGGAACGGTTTGATTTCCCGTAATAGGAACAATGAACATCGTTTTGTAAGCCTCACGAGAAGCTTTCTGTACGGCTGAGCTTACATCAGGTCCCTTAGAGACACCTATCCCTACTTTACCTTTTTTGTTTCCAACCAAAACAGTAGCTCTGAAAGAAAGTTTTCTTCCTCCAGTTGTCACTCTTGTCACTCTTCTCACCTCGAGAAGAAGTTCGTCGAATTCTTTTTTTACCTTATCTTTGTTTCAAGGTCTCATGAACAATAATTGTTAAAATAATAAAATTATATAGCGATACCTCATGTTCTGATTCAATCAGCCAATGCTTTTACTCTTCCATGATAGAGATTTCCGTTTCTATCAAACGCAGCCTTTTCGATGCCTTGCTTTTTCATGAGTGCAGCCAATGCTTCACCTGCCTTTTGAGCTCTCTCTGTCTTGTTAGCGCCTTTCATCTCCTTATCAGATATATGACAAACCACATTCCCCTTTGCATCAAATACTTGAGCCTTGGTAAACATATTTGATTTGTCGACGACAATCCTAAAATCAGGGTAGCTTGCTTTGATCTTTGTATTGATCCTTTTCTTTCTTGCTAGAAACTTTCTTGTCGCTTCTTTTATGCGCTTAGTGATTTTCAACATTGCATTGAATGATAAATAATAAAGATTTTTTATTGTTAGTTATTCACTGTTAGTT
>CAZJMP010000004.1:28539-34346 GCA_964547365.1 uncultured Candidatus Peribacteria bacterium
TGCATTGAATGATAAATAATAAAGATTTTTTATTGTTAGTTATTCACTGTTAGTTGTTAGTTTAGTTGTTAGTTTATTTTTTAGCTGCTTTACCTGGTTTAAGCTTGATGTATTCGTCGAAATATCTGATTCACTTTCCTTTATATGGTTCTGGTTTCTTGAGTGCCTTTACCTTAGCAGCATATTCACCAAGGAATTGTTTATCGATGCCATTGAGCGTAATGATATAATTACCTTTTGCATCTTGTTCGACTTTAGCTTCGATATTTTGTGGAATATCGAAATTAACCTTGTGAGAAAGTCACAAAGAGAAAAGGAACTTTTTGCCTTCCATCTTTGCAGCATATCCTACTCACGTAAGCAAGAGTTTCTTTTCGTATCATTTGGTCACTCCTTCGATCATATTTGCAAGCAAGGTTCTAGAGAGCCCTCGAAGATTCCACTGATCTTCATTTTCTACCGCAGTGATCGCTTCATTATTCTCTACTCTTATGCTCACACCCTTAGCGAATGTATGAGAAAGCTGGCCTTTTGGACCCTTCACTTGTACGGTAGAACCATTGATCTGAAGTTCGACTCCAGCAGGTATCTGTATAACTTTTTTCCCGATTTTTGACATAACACAATGATATTAGTGAGATAAATGTTTAGTATATTTCAGCAATAAGTTCTCCTCAAAGTTTCTTCTGCTTAGCGATATGCGCAGGCATAAGCCCTTGATTGGTAGACATGATTCCTATACCCTTCCCTCCAGCAACAGTAGAGATATTCTTGTAGCTGATATACCGTGGTCTAGATGGTTTAGAGAAGAATTTGATATTCGGAACATCATTGACAGGATTGACCACTCTCTTGAGGGATATCTCTATATATTTTTTCTTTTCTACTTCCTTGACCTCGAAATTTTGGATGAAGCCATATTGTTTGAGAAGTTCCAGGATCTTAACCTTGAAATTTGAGAAAGTTACTCCTTCTACGGAAGTCTTTCTAGCCATATATGCATTTTTTATTCTGATGAGCAGATCATGGATAGGAGCGTTAACATAGGTCATTTACAAAGATAATTAATGATAAATGAAACATTGGTGTATACATAAAAAAACGATATTCACGAGATATTACCAGCTAGATTTTCTTAATCACATAATCATTCCTTCTCTAGCGTATGTTCTCAAGCAAACTCTGCAAATACCAAAATCCCTGATATAAGCGTGAGATCTACCGCAGACTCTACATCTATTGTAGTATTTGGTAGGTTGTTTAAGAGCTTTTCACTCAGTGAATCTCTTTTCATACATCTTTGATTGTTTTGCTTTTAAGGAAGTTCTTGCCATTTAGATAAGAATAATAAATAGATAAATGTTATTTGAAGATGAATCCTAATGCCTGGAGCAATGCCTTTGCATGAGCATTATCTTTTGTGGTTGTTACGATAGTGATCTGAAGTCCCATAGGAGTAGTCACATCATCCAATGAAAGTTCAGGGAAGATATTGTAGTTAGGGAGTCAGATAGAATAATTTCCTTGTCCGTCGAAATTCTTTTCGTTCAAACCTGAGAAATCTCTGATTCTCGGCATAACCAATTTCACGAATCTATCCAAGAAATCATATGCTCTCTGTTTTCTCAATGTAGTCTGAAGCATCACAGGAAGACCTTCTCTCAGCTTGAAGTTTGAGATAGCTTTCTTTGATTTGAACACACGAGATTTCTGTCCGGTGATTTTAGTGATTATTTTTTCGAATTCATCGAAATCCTTGAGTGATTTTCTTGTAGACAAAGATCCGATACCTACACCGACAATCACCTTATCGATTTTCGGTACAGCATTGATATTCTTGATACCAAGCTGTTTCTGAAGATTCTTGATGACATTTGTATTGAATGCTTCTAATGTATTCATGAAGTCAAAGATAAAGATAATTAAAAATACCTATTTTATAGACACTTTGAGCTTTGATGACTCTCTCGTCTTCTTTCCTTTTTTGTCTGCTACGACATTGATCCTAGTTGCTTTCTTCTTGTCCTCTACATAATACATGATATTTGAGACATGGATAGGAAGCGTCTTTTTTATGAAACCTTTTCCTTTCATGGCTTTCTTCATGTCATTGACACCTTTGACGATAGCATAATCTGCATCCACGAATTTTTGGATGGTAGATATTTTCCCTTTATGTTTTCCAGCAATAACGATGACTGGATCTCATGTTCTTAATTTCTTCATAATATATATGGATAAGAATAAATAAGCGTTTGAAGTGTGGTCGACTTATACGACTTCTTCTGCCATGTTGGTGATAGCTTTGTATCCAAGCTGTCTCAACTCTCTAGCTACAGGACCGAAAATTCTTTTTCCGATAGGCTTGATTTCGCCTTTAGCGTCTTTCGTCATAAGAATGACAGCGTTGTCGCCAAATCTTACATAAGTTCAATCTTTTCTAGCGATTTCCTTTGCAACTCTCACAACTAACGCTTGAGAAGTAGTTCCTTTTTTGATGCTGCTAGTTGGCAACGCATCCTTGATAGCAATCATTACTCTATCTCCTACTCTCGCGGTCTTTGCGTTTCCTTTGAGAATTCTGAATATCTGTCACTTCTTAGCGCCAGTATTGTCTACTATAATCACCGATGATTCATTCTTTAGCATCGTAGTAATAATAATGAAGTAAAATTATGCCTTTACAACTTCTATAAGTTTCCATTTTTTGAGTTTGCTCACAGGTCTACATTCTCTGATTTTAACCATATCTCACATCTTGGAGACATTGCCTTCGTCATGCGCATAGTATTTTTTTCTAACGATGAATCTCTTCTTGTACAAAGGATGCATCTTTACGGATTTAACCAAAACAGTACGAGACTTGTCGGTTTTATCGCTGACTACTTCTCAGAGAAGTTCCTTGATACTCTTATTCCCTATTACCACCATGTTGTTCTTTAGCTTTATGAGTTAAAACGGTATTTATTCTAGCAATCTTGACTCTAACTTCACCGATTTTGTGAGTTTCCTTAAGTCCCTTGATCGCATTCTTCATTTTGTAACCATAGAGTTCTTTTTTGAGATCTCTCCTCATATAGACAAGTTCCTTCATGGTTTTATCATGCAAGTCTTTCATAAATGCAGCGGTACCTTTCATGGATAAACGAATTTAGATAATAAATAGTTGCTATGCTTATTTTACTTCTCATTTTTCTACAAACCTCGCCTTGACGGAAAGCTTCTTTGATGCTTTGATCAATGCCTCTTTTGCAGCCTCTCTAGGAATTCCCATAAGTTCAAACATGATTTTTCCTTTTCTGACAGCTGCAGTATAGATATCTACATCTCCCTTTCCGGTTCCCATAGGCATCTCAAGTCCTTTCTTGGTGAATGGGACATCAGGGAATATCCTGATCCACATTTTACCTGTCTTCTTGATAGACCTTACGATAACCTTTCTGGCAGCCTCTATCTCTTTGTTAGAGATATATCAGCTAGTAATAGCCTTGAGACCATATTGTCCGAAAGCGACAGTAGCTCCTCTATAACTTTTACCTCTAAGCTGTCTTACGAGGGGCTTTCTATATTTCCATCTTTTTGGAGTCAACAACATTGTATATCGATCAAAACAAATAAAATATTATAAACTGATTTTCTTGTTAGCATTGGCTTGATTTTTATTGTAGAGAACACCCTTCTCTATCCAGACTTTTACTCCAAGCATTCCATACTTTGTCCTTGCCTGGAGATAGTAGAAATCGATATCTGATCTGAATGTCTGAAGAGAAACCCTTCCTTCTATAAACTTTTCTGTTCTAGAGATATCTACTCATCCCAATCTTCCTCCTACCTGGATCTTGATGCCGGAAGCTCATTTTTCCATGACTTTTTGAAGGACGTTCTTTGCTACTTTTCTGAATGGCATTCTAGCCTCAAGTTGAGAAGCGATGAATTCCGCCATGATTTTTGCTGACAATTCAGGAACCTTTACTTCCTTGATGATAGCTTTCATATCTTTCTTGAATTTTTTCTTGAGTGCGTCTTCAAACTCCTTGATTTTTGCTCATTGCTTGCCCATCAATACTCCTACTTTAGAAGAGAAAATGATAACCTCGCCTTCCTTAGCGGTTTTTCTGATCACGACTTTTGAGATACCTGCTCTTGGAAAAAATTCATCGACGAATTTTCTCATCTTTATATCTTCGACGAAAAAATCTGCTCATGTTCTCTTATATTTAGCGAACCGTTCTGCAGGCCGTGATTTCATGATACCTACTCTCATTCCAATTGGATGGGCTTTTGATCACATACTTGTTGTTACTTAACATGTAAAAAGACTTTTACGAATGATCTATATTTTACGTAATGACTGATTCTTGATCTAGAGACGAATCTGATCCTCTGGATTTTTGGTCCTCTACCGATCTCTATTTTGTGTACATACAATTTATTAGCATCATAGCTGCCATTTGTTGTAGCGTTTGCATACGCAGACTTGATGACTTTGTAGAGAAATTTTGCTGCCTTTTTTGGCAAAAGCTTCAAAATCGTCAAAGCATCTTCTACTTTTTTTCCTTTGACCATCTGTGCTACCAATGCCATCTTCTTGTCAGAGACGAGAGCGTATTTTAGCGTAGCGGTCAGGTTGGTATCTACTGTCTTTTTGGTAGGGGTAACCATTTTTTTCAAATTTTAAATTATAAATTTTAATGCTAATTTTTAAATTCTACATTGATTTAGAATGGATGTCCTCTAAAGTTTCTCGTAGGCACAAATTCTCCTAATCTATGTCCGATCATATCTTCCGTGACATAAACACTGACAAATTGCTTTCCGTTGTGGACAGCGAAAGTGAGTCCTATCATATCAGGAACTATGTGACATGCCCTATCCCGTACTTTGATTACTTTTTTATCTCCTGCTTCATTCATCTTTTTTACCTTGATAAGTATTTTCTCGTTCACATAGAATCATTTTTTTAGTGATCTTGCCATGAGGCTAATGAGTAATAAGTTAAAATAAATGGAACAATATTAGTTTTTGGTTCTCTTGGAGATGATGAATCTCGTAGATGATTTTCTATTCTTTCTTGTCTTGATTCCTGGAGTAACTCTCTTTCCGCTAAATGATTTTTGTCATCTCTTGAGACCGATAGGAGAGTGTCCTTCTCAACCTCCGTGTGGATGGTCGACTGGGTTCATGTTCTTTCCAAGGATATGTGGTTTCTTTCCAAGCCATCTCTGTCTTCCTGCTTTTCCGATAACAACATTTTGATGTTGTTCATTTCAGATCTCACCGATAGTAGCAAAACAATTCTCATTGAATTTTCTTACTTCTCCGGAAGGCAACTTGATGAATACAACCTTGAGAAGAGTATCTTTACCTGCAATACTTGCATATGATCATCAGGTCTTGATAAGCTTTCCTGAAGAGAACGGAGTCACTTCAAGATTAAATACGTTTACTCATTCTGGAATATCTTTTAATTGCTTTCTGTTTCCTGGAGCGATAATAGCTTTGTCTCAGCAAACGACGGTATCACCTACTTTGATGTGTTTCCATGCAAGTACATATCTTTTTTCTCCGTCAACAAAGTTGAGCAAAGCGATTCTTGATGTTCTATACGGATCATATTCTACGCTAGCAACTTTTGCAGGGATATTCAACTTGTCATATCCCTTGAAATCAACTAGTCTATACAATCTCTTATGTCCACCACCCATAGACCTGGATGTCACTTTTCCGGTATTGTTTCTTCCACCGGTCCTTTTCTTGGAAATCGTAAGTGATTTTTCTGGTCTTTTTTTGGTGAGGTCAGAAAAATC
>CAZJMP010000005.1:0-33587 GCA_964547365.1 uncultured Candidatus Peribacteria bacterium
ATTGTTGTGGATGGTAAGTCCATTGTCATACATCCAAGATATTGCATCATCTACTTTATCGGCTGAAGCAAATGAAAACAAAGCTAAAACAAATACCATTAGAATCAGAAGTTTTTTCATGGAATATATGGTAAAATATAAAACGATATGAACTATACAAGTTTCGCTTCCTTTTTCAAAGGAAGATTCCCCCATAAGGGCAAAACACCCCCGAATTTTTTTAGATAGCTCCCGAGTATGTCTCATAACTCGGCGCTATCTGACGTATGGCAGATTAGGGTCGAGTTGTGGTAGGTAAACGGTAAAAGTTTGTCCTGATTTTGTCAGTATTTTTCTTTTTTCGAATAAATACATTTACACTAAGATTTTTATACCTAAACAACCGAAAAATGCAAGATTACCTCCTTCAGCTCAGCAGAGAGCTCCAACAGAGAAACTATAGTCATAGGACTATCGAGATCTATTCCAATTGCCTGAAATTTTTCCTGAAATGGCTTAATTATGATGTCTCTAAGATTTCTCGTGAAAGGATACTTGATTTTATCTTATTCCTTCAAAAGCAAGACAAAGCCCCGAAAACAGTCAATTTGTATAAGGAAGTCATTAAGTTTTTTTGTAGTCAGATGTTGAAAGTTTCTTTTGATCGGGATATCAAACTTTCTAAAGAGCCAAAAAAATTGCCTATAGTGCTTTCTAGGATAGAATTGGATCATATGTTTTCCGTTCCTCAAAATATAAAACACAAATTGCTGCTTATGGTTGCTTATGGTGCGGGTATGAGATTATCTGAAGTGAAACACCTTCGTGTGCAAGATATTGATTTCGATTCGTTGACTATCCATATCAAATGAGCCAAATGACAGAAAGATAGAATAAGTATTCTGTCTGAGAAAATCCGTGATGAATTGAAGAGATATTGCTCGTTGAAAATATCAGATGCATATGTTTTTGAAAGTGAAAGAGGAGGGATATTGCATGAGAGAACGTTAGCTCATATTTTTCAGCATGCCAAAAAAAAAGCCGGTATCGCTAAGCCGGCTACGTTTCATTCTTTGCGTCATTCGTTCGCAACTCATTTATTGGAGAATTGAACCGATATTCGCTATGTGCAGGTTCTGCTTTGACATAATAATATCCGTACGACGCAAATGTATACGCAAGTTACCAATCCGAACCTCAAAAATATCGTAAGTCCGTTATAGTCTATCCTTCCAATAAATCATGCACTTTCTGCAAGTGTTTGTCATCTACATGAGTATAGATTTGCGTGGTTGTGATTGAGGAATGTCAGAGGAGTGTCTGTACAGCTCTGATATCCGCTCCTTTTTTGACCAATGTGGTAGCAAAACTGTGTCTCAGCGTGTGTGGTGTCACTTTTTTGGCGATTCCCGCGAATGCAGCGTATTTCCTGACTATTTCTTCGATGCTATTTCTGCTGAGATGCTCTCCGAAACCGTTTCTGGAAATACTGATAAAGAGATAAGGTGAGGAGTCATGCCTTAGATCGTTTCGTTTTTTCAAAGCGTCGATCGCGTGTTTGGTTGCGAAGACGGAGCGGAGTTTCGATCATTTTCCGACAACCGAAAATTGATGAGAATCCAGTTTGATATCTTTTTTTTGGAGAGTAATCAATTCCGTCACTCTTAGTCCTGTTCCGTAAAGAAATTGCAATATAGCAAAATCCCTTGCTTGCTGCAGCTCGTTTTTTGTATATTCCAACGGCGCAGCCAGGATCTTTCCGATCTCTTTGTCATCGAGATAATTCACCTCTCTCGGCGGTGTTTTTGCAAGCTCTAGCTTATCCGGGCTTATACAGTCGATATCATTTTTTAGTACGAATCTAAGGAATGCTCTGATGGCGACAATATGATAATTGATTGTTTTCACATTCAATCCATTTTTGTGCAATGCCATCCTGTAGTCGAGGAGCTGCATACGATTGATTTTGCTTACGTCGATATCGCCTACGAATTCTAAAAATCTGTTGAGCCAGAGATTATAATTCTCCCTAGTCTTCGGGCTCGCGTTTTTTTCATACTGCAAATAGTACATGAACTTTTCGAGCAATGCACTGATTGTGGTGGAATACGTTGTATTTTTGAAAAAAGATTTATTCTGCGACGAATGGATTGGCTGTTGGTGCTGGAATTGGTTCTGTGGTTTCTGTTGGTATCTCATTCGTAGGCTCTACGGCAGGAGATGAAACTTCTTGATTGTTTGTGGTTTGATCCGCACTATTCATCAATGTTTCGAGTTGTTCTATATATTTATCGAATTGTGCAAAGTATCAACTTAAATTACTTATTTCTTCACCTTTTGCAATCTTTTCCAAAAGATCGGTAGCTTTTTTGCTGATGTAGAGTCCGTATTTGATGATCGTGTTGTTATTGAGTGTTTTTCCTTGATCCCGAAGATCGTTTCCTTTGTTTACATAGTCTGCTAATTTGCTCAGATCGGTTTCTTCTTCTCCTCCTTCCGATGTGGCTGTTCCTAGATTATCCAATTCCCCATAACTCTCCATTTCTCATATATCTCCTGTCGTTTCTTCTGTGGCTTCTCCTGACATTGCTTCGGTTTCTCCTGTTAGATTCGCTCATGTATCTATTACCACTTCTTCGCTCGCATGCATCTGAGTAGTATCTCCTCCTCAAAAGAGTTTTCCCGTCTCTAAAGGATACATTGTTTGAACGATGAAGTATGTCGTGAATCCTAATGCTGCAAAGAGTACCACAAAGAGCAATGTTTTCACTCCTGATGTTTTTTTTGCAGGAATGGTTATTTGCGGTATTGCTTGTGCAGATACTTGCGGTTGTGTCGTAAGTATTGTGAATGCAGAAGGCGGTACTTGTGTAGTAGCATCTTCTGGCATAGTCATTATGTTTGGCATTGTAGATATTTCTACTGGTGTCGGTGTAGCTTGAGCTATTGGTTCAGCTGAAATTTCATTTATAGGAGCTGGCGTCGTAGATGGTGGAGGAGTGCCGAGCATAGTATCCAGATCAAATGTCTTAGGTGCTTCTACTGGTGTTGCTTCGACTTTCACTACAGCTTCTGGAGATAATCCTCATGCGCTTGCATGTCCTTCCAACGCATCGATGATTTTTATATCTGATTCTAGTGTCTGCGGTACTGTTTCTTCTATCTTTGCTACGGGAACCATCACCTCTTCAATGCTTGTAGATGGTGCTATTTCTTTTACCGGAGCCTCTTCTGTCTTCACTTCTTCGACTTTTTCCGGTTCTGGGATTGCTGTAATCTCTCTTTCTGTTTTTTCTTCTTGTATTTCTTCACTTTTTGGCGCTTCTTCTGTTACTGGAGTAGGATTTTCCACTGGTGTGGTTTCAACTACTGGCATTTCAGCGAACAGATTCTCTATGACGGGTGCTTGTATTTCTTCTGCTTTTTCCACTGGGTTTGCTTCTTCTGGTGTTGGTTCTATTGATTTTTCTTCTTCTGCTGGTTTTGTTACTTCCTGGTTTTTTTCGTCTTCCGTTTTGAGTCGGTCGTCTGTTTTTGGCGCTTCAGGCAAATTGAGATCTAGACTGAGATCTAGTTCTGCTGGAGTTTTTTCAGGTGCTTTCTCTTCCATTTTTGGTGCTTCTGCAAGATTGATTTCGAGATCTTGTGTTGGAGGAGTTGTTGGTATCGTAGTGTCTGCCATTGCTGTATACTAAATAATAAAGTTTTTGGTCTATGACTATTATAGTCTGAATTGTTTTTTTTGTCAAAAAAGGCGCTGTTTACGCCCTTATTTAGTTGACTTTTTTGAAATTTATTTTTTTGATTTACATGTCTTAATTTGGTCTGATCGATTCTTGGGCGCTTCGCCCCAAACCCCGATGTACTTTTTCTCTTGATAGAAAAAGTACACAAAAAGATCAAGCCGGATGCTGTACTCTGGATTGATACTTCATATAACATGGCCTACGTCTCGCCTACATCCCCCGGTAATTACCGGGGGGCCCATTCCGGACTCGTCCATGTGAACAGTTTCATTTTTTTTCCTGATTCCTATCTCGTGGCGAGCATCCGGCGTTGCATGTTAGTTGTTGGAGTCATGGCTCAAGGTTTTTTGGCTTATCCGACGTGTCTTCACAAGACTGCTCATCGGATTTTTATTTTCGGATAGTGAAATTTTATCAATTTTGCTAGTTCGTTTATCGTGGATCAGGTAGTTGTGATGTCGTCGATGATGAGGATGGTTTCATCACCTTTGAGCTTGAGATCTGGAATCAGAGAAAATGCATTTTTTAGATTCTTTAATCTGCCTTCTCTATTGAGACTTGCTTGTGTCTTGGTGTGTTTCTTCTTTTTCGCTAGTTCGACTCGTGGAATCCCCGTTATTTCACTCAATTTTTTTGCCAGGACTTTGGATTGGTTGTACCCTTTGATGAAATATTCCCTATATCGATGGGTGGGAACCCAACTTAATTTTACATTTTGAATTTTAAATTTCCCTCATTCGAGGACAAGTGAATTTGAAAGGGATTGATTTGCTTCTAGCGCTATTTTCAGCCTCTCGACGAGGAATCCGCCAATATCTTTTTTGTGGAAGTATTTGAGCTTCATGATGAGTTTTTTGAGCAGACTATCGTATCTGAAGGGGATGATGATTCCTTCCAAAACAAAATTTTTCTCTGATCTGCAATTCATACATACCTTGTAATCAGCGGAAAATCTGTGACAGATCGGGCAGATCTCCGGATGCGGCTGTAATTTTTTTTTGCACGTTTTGCATAAGTATGCTCATAGTTCGGAGCAAATGACACAGGTCCTGGGGAATAGGAAGTCTATAACGTTCATAAGGTCCATAAAGTCTAAAGTCGATGGCATTGTATTATAGTAGAACTAGAAAAAAACTGACAAAGGTAGGACAAAATATCCCACCCGGGTGGAAAATTTAATTATATTAGTTCTTAAGCTACTTTAGTGACTACTGCACCCGGGTGCAAATAACAAAAAAGCCGGATTTCTGTTCGGCCTTTTTGTTGTGTAGTGGTGTCTAGAATACATTATTTTTTATTTATTTGTTCCCCGCTTGTCCCTATCGTTTTTTTTTGCGTACTTATGTATTTGAATAATACAATAACCACTATCGTTCGTGAGATATCTCTTATCGTCCGAAATATATCTGTATTGTCGATGATATAATTTCCTAGATTCAACCATTGGATTTCCAAAATCAACGAGAATGTTAGAATACATAATTCCCATATGATCATCCGATTTTTTCTGCGGATATATGTTATGATCCCTATGCCAATAGCTATCACTATGGTAAAGAGATATATCAAGTTGATGGTCATGTTTTTTTGTGTTACTCATATAAATGTTGTCTCTATTTTTGCATTTGCATGCATGTTTCCCAGTCTCCTGTTTTATTTTCTCCCGTCATTTCCGTTATATCACATCAGGTGAGTGTGCTTATGCTTATTCCTGTTTTTTTCATTGCTTCTTGTTGATAATATTCTGCATCGTAATAATCTCCTCATAATGATCATCATCCGATATACGTTGCACCGAAGAATATGACTATGATTCACACCAATTTGAATATTGCCATTCATGACAATAATCAGGCTCCAACTAGATACTTGTGGCGATGCTTCTGTACGTGTCTTGCGATATGTCCTACATGTTTGCGTACATGATGCACGATACGATGATGTATTCCCATTTTTTTGTATCAAAGGGTAAAAGACTCCTTTTATTATTCTATTTGGTAAAATTGGTATACTAATTCATTGAAGTAGAGTATATCTTCCGGTTGGGTATATCCAAGCTCCTGCAGTAATTTTTCTCCTGTCAAAGCAAGTATGAGAAGCTCTTCAGCAGCTTTATATCTTTCATTCATATTTTTTGCTGCATGATATTTTTGGTCCGCTTCTAGAAATTTCTTATCATGTTCTTCTCTTTTTGGATCCGGTATGACGGAAGTTTCATTGAATTTTCTATGCATAAAATCATCGAGCAGAGAAAATACTTCCAATTGCTTATGTATGCGTATTGATTCGTCTGCTGCTTGTAATCTTCCTGCTGTTGCTTGTATGCCTACAAAGAGTCCTAGTAATGCCATCACTTTTAGTGCGCCTATACCAAAAGCAACTCCTGCTCCAAAGAGATATTTGTGGTGATGCTTGCGTACATGATTGATGATCTTTTTGTGTATTGCCATGATTTTTGGTGATGAATAAAATTTTTTTATTGTTTATTGTTTATTAATTCTTCGAATAATACGCTTATTTCTTGGTATTTTCTACCTCTTACGATATCTCCCGTAGATTCCAATCTTTCAGGTGATGCATATAGCCATACAACTACGTTTTTGCTGAATTGATATAGTTTTTTTGCACCTTCGAGCTTTTCATTTATCGTCTTTGCATTGTGATATTCAGCATCTATTTCCAAAAATTCTTTTTCTCCCGTCCGACCATGAGGATTTCCTGTCGCTAGCATCTCATCATATTGCTGGTGTGCTAGATTGTCGATTTCTGCAAAAATTTCGAGCGCTTGATATTCTTTCAATTTCTCTTGATTCTGTTCATAATGTTGTAGAATAGTCCAGACTCATCGAATGATGGCCCCGATAGCTATAAGTTTCAATACGATATTCAGTATGAATCTTAGTCTTTCACATATACATACTTTCTGCTCTTTTTTGCTGCTTTTTGTGTTAACCATGATAATGTTGTTATGTATAAAATGGTATTTATAACGATAGTTGCGTAATCTCTTTCTCCAATTGCTCAAAGCGTTCTTTTTGACTGGTATCTATCTTGTTCATGTGTTCCAGGAATTGTTTCTGTTCTTGTACTAATAAATAGAGGTCTTGTGCTGCTTTGTATTTTTCTTCTTTTTTTTGTGCAATGTGATAGAGGTGATCTATGATATGGAAGTGCTTATCTCGTTCTGGATTATATCCATTGGGCAGTGTCTCAAGCAAATTATCCCATTGATGCGCTATGTTGTCTATCTCTCTCATTTTTTCGAGCGTCTGATGCTGTTTCAGATTTTCTTTTGCTGTAGTTGACATAGGTATGATATTGGAGAGCGCTAGACTTACTATTATGATTGCAATTGCTCGTAGTATAGTATTTTCTGTACTATGATATCTTTTTATGATTTTCCATAAGCGTTTATGATGCGTTTTGAGATGGATAATAATCTTTTTTACGCACATTTTCTTCTTATATCTAAATAAATTAAATCTTTTTATTGTGCTATTTTTATCCCTGTAAATTCTTGTCCGGTAAGTAAATCTCCTGTGTTTGTCTGATTAACACCTGTGTTTGCTTCGCTTGTTTCCATTTGATCCAATATGTTTAGGAATTCTTTATCTAATTCATCGAATCTTTGGTCTTGTGCTTTGTCTGTATACATTGTAGATGCAAAAAGGTTATTCTGTATTTTGAGAAATTCTTCCAGTTTTTTTGCTCGTTTGAGTTTTTCTTCTGTATCTATTGATCGATGATATGCATTATCCAAGACGTGGAACATAGTGTCGTATTTCCTAAATAATGTCTCTCAACTGAGTGTGTAGATTTTTCCTGGTTGATGGAAGAAATTATCTTTTTCGTGTGCGATAGCATCCATCTGATTATATACGATCAATGCTTTGACTTCAGGTATAAGCGACTCATATGCTGTTTCCGTTGTCTCATACGCTGCTGCTGTTCTGACGCTTGTGGCACTTGTTCCGAAAAATACCCGAGCAAAAAGAGAAATGGTAAATCCACATAGTGCACCTATTCAAAAGAGATATTTTCTGTAATGCATGCTTATGTGTTCCGCTATTTTTTGCCTATGTTCAGAACTTTGCGTGTCGGCGTTTACCGGATGAAACATGTCTGTTTTGTTTGGATCGACCATGTTTGGGTCACTAATAATGTTGTCCATGAATGAAATGTTTAGTGGGTAAAATTTTATTGTACGACCAAATTATATACCATATCAAAAAAGAAAGAAACTGAATAATACATGAATCTGATGCTTTTCTCTTTGAAAAGTCTCTTTTTGACTGGATTTTTTCTAGATGCTATTTTTTTCTCGATTTGACATTTTTTCAAAAAAAAATTCTATAAGTCTTTTTGAATTCGCTTTTTTATTAGTTCTTAAGCTTGCTCTTCTTGCGTTCTTGGAAAATTCAGTTTTGTTCTTTTTAAATAGTACTACAATGGGGTGTTACAATTTTTTTATATAGTAGCATCAACATCATGCCCATTGAAACGTCTTCCTCATCTCATCAGACAATCAATCGATCGTTGTTTATTATCAGTGTTCTCGCTATACTTTCTTTTTCACTGATTATTCTTGCTCTTGGAGCTTAAGTGTTATATTGTTTTCTTTCGATATTTTATTCTTGATATGTAGCATTATGGTATTCAAACTTCATAATCACATCAAAAACAGATTCATATCATCTCCTCGTTCATGATGGTTCGGTATCAGATGAATCATTCTTTTCGTGATATTGTTTTTCTTCTGAGCCATTCAGATCTACGCTGCCGTCACTACGACTCCAGCTACAGGAGGTACCAATATCTCTGCTGATCTTGCTGGCAACGCAACGACGAGCGGATGGACAACACTTGGTATCATCACTATTGCCGAATGAGCGAATACTGATTTTTCTGTATGAACCAATGTTACCCTTATCCTAACACCGCCATCCAATCGGAGATTTAGGACAAATACAGGAACTGTCACTTATACAAATGGAAGGAATATTTCCGCAGCATCCATTTCTTCGTTGAGTACGGGACTTATCGTAACGCTTACGGTTTGAGCGACCAATAAATCTGATACGCTTTACATCTCTGGCATTCAGATCCAAGCCATTACCTGAAGTGTCGGTATTGGATCAACGGGTAATATCATCAGACCTTGTGCTAATAGCTGAACTGCCGTCATTGCTGGCATTACCTGCAATTCTACAAATTTCGGAACATTGGGGCAGATTCCAGGAACTGGAAAATATCTTGACCTTGTTTTACCATGACAGACATTTGTCATTAATTCTTGACATAATGGCACCTGTACACCGCAAAATAGGTTTACGCCCATACCATTTACAGGATATGCCTTTGATCAATTTCGCAACATTATAACGTCTTATACCTGATTAAAAGCCGTATATTTTTCCTGACCATGATGATCTTATCCCTCTTCGTTGACGTATATCAATGGTGTCGCGACGGGTACGTTCTCTATCACTTGAGGTGAGATGTGACGGATTAATATTCCTTTTTTTGCCACAGGAACAGCTTTGTCCAGTGTGTTGATGAATGCATTGAATCTTACTTGACAACCTCCTACCGCTACGCTTATCTCTCCGCTCAGCTGATCCTTCTTTAGTTGATACCAAGTATTCAGTCGGACATGATGGGACAATAATGTAATTTCCTGATATCAATTCTCGATATATTCTACCTGATGAACATACATCACGGGAAAATTATTCACTACTAGTGCTACAGAGATGTCTTATTCGTGAAATTTCGTGCCGGAATGAACGTATCTGTGGAATACTGTAGTATATGATACGCTTGGGCTTACCTGAGGTACATCGCAATGGTTATTTTATGTAGATACTACCTTTCCGACATTCTCATGATTCATATCTTGATACAATTATAATACCGGAGTGATGATCTATTTTTCTGATAATAATTCATGATATTCTGCTACTTTGAATGGTGCTCCTTATACTAACGGAACCCTTATCACCGAAGCAAATACGTATACTTTTGTTGTCACCGATATTGTCGGCAATACTACGAGCGCGACGTTCACGATCTCCTATGTAGGTGTCACGTTCCTTACATGATCATTGCTCAATATCTCTGCGGATAAAGCAGCAAATTCAACTAGTTGATCTGCATATTCCACCTTATCGAATATCCTTATTACCGAATGAGCGAATGGTAATTTTACACCTGGTACCGGTGTCACACTCATCTTGACTGCACCTGCTAATCGAAGATTTAGACCGGGAAGTTGAGGTATTACGTACAAGTGATGAACAGCTGATATCAAAAGCGGATCTTTGAATGTCACCGAATCTACTATTATCGTTACGCTCGATATAGTGTCAGCTATTTCTGGAGATGCAATCTCTATTACTGATCTTCAGATACAAGCAATATCAGGAAATATCATTCCTTCATCTGGCGTTCTGCTCAGGACATGCGCTAATCCATGAACGGCTACTATTTATGGTGTCTCCTGTGATTCTACTCCATTTTTCACATTTTCCCAAACAGTTGGAACTTCTGTATATCTTATCACTACGTTGCCAGGTCAGACATTCATTGATGGTTTAGGTAATTCTGGTAATGCGCTCACTCAGACAGCAGGAGTCTCTTTTGATATCGTAAAATTGACTGCGGTGGATCAGTTCATGCATATCGTCCCTTCGTATTGATGAAACAAAACTATCTCATATAGTTGAACTATAGATGGAACCTATACGACAGGTGTCTCGTTTTCTAATGGACAATCTACAACAACGCTTACCACTAATCTGATATATCAACAAACCAGTGTCTCTATCACTGCTACTGATGGTGTTCTTTCAGGTATTGCAAGTTCATTATTTGATGTCATTGATGTCGTTTCTCCTGCACTTACCGCTGTCCATATTCAGTCTGATAATAGTTATAGTTGAAGTTTAGCGAAAGCAGGAGATATTATTACGATCACCTTTACGGGAAATAAGATATTGACGTGAGTTTCTGTTACTGTCGCTTCTGGAGCTACTTCTGTCACTAATCTCTGAGGAAACTTCTGGAAAGCGGAATACACTGTTGCTACAGGTAGTATATCATGAACTGTATCTTTTTTGATCTCTTTCTTTGATTTGAATGGTACTACGTGAACAGCAACGCTTACTACGGATGATAGCACGGTATCTATAGATGTTCTATCTCCATCGGCTACTGTCGCCTATGTCCCTTTGTCATGAGCATGGACGAGCGGTAATATTGTCGCAACAATTACGTGATATGAAGAACCGATTGTTGTTATGAATACTACATGAGGATCATTATCTTATACGTTTACTACTACAGGAAGCTTTACCTTCCAATTCAGAGATCTTGCAGGGAATACGTGATCTGTATGAGCAACCGTACGATGGATTGATAGGGAATCTCCTGTGGTGACTATAAACGGTTGAATCAATGCTACATTTTATATAGGCGAATCTTATGTAGATACGGGTACAGATCCTTGAGCTACCTGGATTGATAATGTGGATGGTAGCTGATTTATCGCTCGGTTTACTTCGTGAAGCAATAGCAGTTGACTCTTGATTTCGTGAGGAGATTATAGTTTTTCTTCTACTACATGAATCTATTATCTTGAATATGGATATACCGATAGTGCAGGTAATTATTGATTTGCAATAAGAACAGTAACTATCAAAGAAGATTCTGGTCTCTCTTTAAACGTTTTGGGTGCTAATCCGTATTATATAGAATTTGGTTCATGATATACGGAACTGTGAGCAAGACGATTTGATGCAGTAGATGGAACATGAATGGTACCAGAAACTGGTATTGTGAGTACCGTGAATACTGGTGAAATAGGTTCATATACGGTGACCTATACTCGAGTGAGTAGTAGATGAATGACATGAGTCGTTGTAAGAGATGTCATCGTACAAGATACTATTTTACCGACAGCTACTATTTCTTATGATATCACCTGATGGACATTTACTGATGTCGTGGCTACATTGACAGGATTTAGTGAATCTGTGACATGATTGAATACAACAGGACATACTTTTACCGGTAATGGACAATTTGTATTTACTTTCTATGATCTTGCTGGTAATACCTGATATGCAACGGGTAATGTAACGTGGATTGATAAAATATCGCCAACTTTTTCAGGAATAGTCAGCTGATCTACCTATGATACCTGAGTCATTATCAATTTTTCTGACAATGTCACGTGAGTCACTGCTACCCTAAATGGAAACGATTATACTAGTGGAACACCTATTGTAATTGATGGTTCTTATGTTTTTGTGGTTACTGATATTGCTTGAAATTCCACTTGAGCTTCCTTTGTTGTCTCTAATATACCTGTATTGACTAGTGTACATATTGCTTCAACCAATATCCATCCATGATATGCTACAACGGGTGATCTTATCCTGTTGAGCTTTACATGAAGTCAAGCATTATCCGGAGTATCTTCTACTATAAATGGGAATCCTGCTACGATAAGTTGATCAGATCTTTATTGGGTATGAAGTTATGTCTTGAGTTGATCGGATTCAGAAGGAATTGTTTTTTTTACTATAGATTATCGGGATTTGTTTGCTATTACATGAATGCAAGTAACATGAACAACTGATGCTTCTTCTGTCATTTTCGATAAAACACCTCCTATTTTCTCAGGAGTAACTTCAGGCGAACGATATAATACTTGAGTGATGATCTACTTCTCAGATACAAATTCGTGATATTCCGCAACGTTGAATGGTTCTCCCTATACTAGCGGAACGCTTATTACGGGTGAAAATACCTACACCTTTGTTGCTACGGATATGGCAGGTAATACTACTGGAGCAACATTCACCATCAGCTATGCTGTAGTTTCTATAACACCAGCTGATGGAGTCAATGCGTTCGTCTCTGCTGATAAAGCAGCGAATGCTCTAGGTGGTGGATCATATTCAACGCTTTCAGATATCATTATAAATGAATGAGCGCCAAATAATTTCCATGAAGGCACTGGTACACTTATTTTGACTGCGCCTGACAATTGGAAATTCAATTCTTGAGTCGGAAATATTTCGTGTCAATTGGGTTCAAGAAATATCAAATCCTGTTCGGTAACGGTGACCGATTCCACAATAACCGCTACGTTCTTTGTCTCTTGATCAGATCTCTATGATGCTACATCGATCTACAATATCCAAGTACAGCCTATTTCTGGTCAATATATCAACACCACAGGAATTATCTATAGGACGTGTGCTAATCCATGAACGGCTGATATCTTAGGTATCATGTGTGATGCTACGAATTTCTGATCGTTTTCTATACAGCCAGGTAGTCCAAGAAATCTTATATTAACTATGCCAGGGCAGACCTTTGTGAATGGTGTTGGTAATTCTTGATCAGCACTCAATCAGACAGCAGGAGTCTCTTTTGACCTTGTTAAACTCATTGCTGTGGATCAATTTATAGACATCGTACCATCTTATACGGGTAGCAAGACCATATCATATTCTGGTATTGTGTGAACATTCACGACTGGAGTCACGTTCGTTACTGGACAATCTACTACCGTTTTGACTACTACGTTTAGTTATTGAGCTAACAATATTACGTTGACTGCCACTGATGGTACATTGACAGGACTTGCTAGTTCGTCATTCAATATCTCTGATACTACTTCTCCTACTGCTACCGTCATTTATGATATTACCTGATGGACCAATACGGATGTTCATGCTATTGCGACATGATTTTCACAACCGATTAGCCGAATCAATTCGACAGGTTATACATTCACCAGTAACGGTACTTTCGTTTTCGAATTTTCTGATCTTGTAGGCAATACGTGATATGCCACTGGTATCGTCGATCGGATCGATAAGGTCATGCCGACATTCAGTGGAGTGACGAGTGGTACTACTTATACCTGATCGGTAAGTATTGCCTTCTCTGACAATACCACTTGATTTTCGGCTACGCTCAATGGTTCATGATATATCAGCGGAACAATTATTTCAGCTGATGGAACCTATGTGTTTGTTGTTACGGATATTGCTTGAAATTCAATAGGAGCTATATTCACTATCGATACGGCTGATCATATACCGCCTACCTTGACGAGTGTACATATCAATTCAAATAATGCATATTCTGGATATGCAAAAGTCGGCGATATCGTCACTATAACGTTCGTTGGAAACGAAGCGTTGACAGGAATAACGGTCATCATTGCATGAAGTAATGAAGCGTATACTGGGTGATGAACCAATCGGAATGTAGCATATACTATGTTAAGCGAAGATCCTGAATGACTTGTGGATTTCTCTATCCATTATCATGATTTAGCCTGAAATACCTGATCTGATGTCACTGGTACTACTGATACTTCATTGGTCATCTTTGATACTACTCCTCCTATTCTTTCATGAGTGACGAGTGGAACTACCTATACTACATGAGTTACTATTACTTTCAATGATAATAACACGTGAGTAACTGCAACACTTAATGGATCAGGATATACGAGTGGTATGCCTATCACAGGAAGCGGAATTTATACATTTGTTGTAACCGATATTGCTGGCAATTCAACTGGAGTTATCTTTACTATAGATATTGATTATACACCGCCTACAGCAACTATTATCTACGATATCACCTGATGGACCAATACGGATGTGTTGGCAACCATTACCGGATTTAGCGAGCCGATCACGTGATTGAATGCGACTGGCTATCTCTTTACTTGAAATGGAATATTTACCTTTATCTTCTATGATCTTGCGAATAATACAGGATATGCTACATGAGAAGTAACATGGATAGATAAGATATTTCCTACATTTACCGGTGTGATAAGCGGAATGACGTATACTACATGAGTTACTATTGCCTTCTCTGATAATACCACCTGAGTCACTGCAACACTCAATGGGTCAGGATATATGAGCGGTACATTGATTGCGAAAAATGGCAACTATACTTTTATAGTTACAGATTTAGTAGGCAATTCTACTGGTGTAACCTTTACTATCAATATTCCAGATACTACACCACCGGTACTTGCAGAAGTGACTCCAGTCCCTGCACTCACCAATGATACTACACCTAATTATACGTTCAGTAGCAATGAAGCAGGAACTATTACCTATTCGTGAGATTGTTTTTCAACCACTACTGTTGCGGTTTCAGGAAATACTACGATAACTTTTTCAGGACTTTCTGAGTGACTTCATACCAACTGTAAAATACAAGTGACTGATTCATCGTCCAATCCAAGTAATCGGTTATCTGTCACTTCATTTACCGTGGATATCACACCGCCGACAGCAACTATTATTTACGATATCACCTGACGGACCAAGACTGACGTATGGACAACTATTACCGGATTCAGCGATGCTATCACGGGATTGAATGCTACGGGACATTTCTTTACCGGCAATGATACCTTCATATTCACTTTCTATGACCTTGCGAATAATACGTGATATGCAACAGGTACCGTCAATCGGATAGATAAGGAATCACCTATCGTCACCCTCAATGGGTCTGTAAATATGTCTGTCCTTCAAAGCGGCAGCTATACCGAGCTTTGAGCTATTTGGACCGATAATTTCGATGGCAGCTGAGTGATTGCGTGACCTACCACAGGAAGCGTTGATGTGTATACATTATGACTCTATGTTTTGTTGTATAGCTATATAGATACGGTAGGAAACAGTTGATCAGCTACAAGAAATGTAACGGTAACATGAAGTGCAATACCGATCATCAATATCAATGGCGCTAATCCATATTACATCGAATACGGTTCTGGTTATGATGAATATGGTGCGGAGCGAGTGGATGCAACTGATGGAAACGGTACCGTGACTGATATTAGCTGAAATGTCATTACTGGCATATTATGAACTGGATATACTGTGATGTATACCTATGTGAATACGCTCTGATATACGTGAACCAATACCAGGAATGTCATCGTGCGCGACACGACGGCGCCTATTATCACGCTTAACGGCTCATGAACCATCTCTGTAGAATACGGATCCACCTATACGGAACTCTGAGCAACATGGACAGATCTCTATGAGGGAAATTGAACCGTAAGCGATATCAGCGGAAGCGTTAATACCTCTATCACAGGAAATTATATCCTTACCTATAGCAAAACGGATTCGTCAGGAAATACAGGAACCACGACAAGAACAGTGACGGTTCAAGATCCTGTTCCTCCTATAGTTACCGATGTTACTTGATTCGCACTTAGCGCGACCACGGCAGAGATAGATTTTGCCACGAATGTCGCTGCTACGGGGTATATCTATTACGGTATAGGTTCGCTTACTTCTCTTGCGACTTGACCTACAACAACATCGCATGCTATTGCGCTTAGTGGATTGATTCACAATAGTACCTATCTTTATAGAGCATTCGCTAGAACGAATTTCTATACTGGAGAAATGTCTGCTACCTGAACATTCACTACACCGCTTTTGGTGACTACCTATAATGTTTTCTGAACACTTACGGTCACGTGATCCGTGACTATTGATGATGCAACTAGTGCTTGAGCCACCTTTACGGCAACAGGTGCATTGGTCATAACCAATGGCTTGCATGAACTTGAGCTCGCATTGAGCGGATTGACTATTTCCAGCGTGGGTTGGAATAAGATTCTCTCTGCACCTCAGGATCAGAGTGGAGTAGCTCAATTCGGCGAATCTTGAATACCTATACATACACAGACGAGCGGTACTGTTACTACGACGAGAACGATTTTTGGAACGGTTAAGGTTGGAGGTAATGTCGGTCTCGATCCGAATACTGGAAATTATTTCAGAGTAAAATTATATATCCCTTCATGAACTGTTGGTAAAGCTCTAGCTCTTTATAGGTCTGATGATTGAGATGTTCGAGAGATAAGTTCACCGGATGCTACATGTACGTTGGATTCATCATTAATCTGTTCGTTCCTTACCGATCATCTTTCTTATTTTGCTCCGATAGGGGAATCTACATCAACAACAACTTCTTCTTCAGGTTGAACTTCTCAATTAAAAAAAGATGTCTGTCCATGATGAGACCTTTCATTAAGTTATTATGATGGAATCTGTGCAGCAGTTCATGGAGCTGCAACAATATGGCCAGAAGAGTTTATTCAAGCATATATCTATGCACATCAGTTTGGTATAACATCGCTTCCTACTATTGATGAAGCTGATATGGAGTGAACTCTTGTCAGGTCGCATATGGCCAAAATGATGGTTAATTATGTGGTTAATGTGCTTCACCAAAAAACAATGAATACCTGAACTATTTGTACGTTTGATGATATATCTAATGAATCTTCAGAAATGCAATCGTATATAAAACTATCTTGTCAATTTGGACTTATGGGAATCGGAACCACTCATTTCGATCCACGATGAAAAGTGACGAGAGCACAATTTGGAACCGTGCTTTCTAGAGCAATTCGGTGAGATATTTACAATAATGGAGATCCTTTCTATCTCAAACATCTCAACGCTTTACAATCGCACAATATCATTACTAATACAAATCCTAGTCTCAAAGAACTGAGAGGATATGTGATGCTGATGTTGATGAGGACTTCTGAAAATTATCGTTAAAACACTAGAGAAAAATAATCTAGTTTTGCAACTAATGTTTTTTTCGTTCATGGTCTATATTTTCCTCAAAATAGATTTCTGTATAATGTATGGAACATACTTCTTTCCATAAGCAAAGTTGAGAAGATAGAATATTATTAGATCTTCTTGATAAGATAGAGCTTGATGCTTCCTGGTTTGATTCTGAGATCAAAATCTACGATATTTCCTGTACATTCCAGATCTATTTTTTCATTGAATCTTTTTTTCGCTAATTCCTGCAATGGCCCGATGATTTTCCCAACCATTTCGTTTTTGTTCTTGGTATAGCTCGAAACAGGGAGTTGTGAGTTGTTTACATATGTCCCTATATGTTCCAATAATATTTTCATACTATCGACCGTCCCTGATTGTGTCAATATTTCATTGTGATTGGTTAGTTCTCCATTGATATATATCTTACCGTCGATGCAATCGAATACGATGCCATCGGTTATCTCTTCGATTATTTCTCTATGATTTCCTATGATTCTTTTTCCACAATCGTTGCCGTAGCATTCAGTTATCACATCACCTTCGTTTATATATTTTGAAAAACGTCCTTTATCGAGGTATTGCTCTATTTCTAAATGTTCTTCGCTGATACCATCCTCTCGTGAAAGATATGAAAGATTCGCTGTTTTGTATCATTTGTCATGAAGTGTCTGTATCATTTTTTTTATTGTCTCTCTGCTTTTGCTGTATTTTAGTAAACAGATAAGTGTTCCTCCTGGTTTGACGCTTGAGATAGGAAGAAGGCCAATTCTTTCATCTTCGAGTAGTTTGTTCTCTTGGAAACTCTGTATGATGGTTCTATGAAGATCAATGTGTCATTCTATGAATGCTTGATATCGTGAAAGTTTCGCTATCGTATCGAAAAAATGGTTCATAATATTTTCGTCGGTATAATAATATGTAGCTTGTTTTGCAGCTTGGATAAAATTGAGATAGAGGAAATTGATCGTATTGGTGAAGAGCGCTTCCTTTTCTGTTGTCACAGGCTCGTTGTATATTTTGAGAATGTTTTCATATTCTTCTTTTGCTTTGAAATACAGCTCTGTACCGTAAAATTCATTGAAACAATTTCCAAAGTTTATGATCGCATAATCAATGATCTTTCTTGGATTGAGACCTGTGTGTTCTAGACAGATGCTGTTTTCACAGTGAATGACTTTGGGATAATTTTGCTCGATAAACTCTTTGTTTGCAAATCATAATCCTACATTCCCATTGTTTATTGTGGTCGTGAATAGAATTGTTCCATTGATATTCTTTTTGTCGATATGAGCTATATTAGCTATCATTTCTTTTGCTATCGTATATATACCTTTGCACTCTTTCATCTTTATGAATTTTTCAAAATCATCTATATCTTCTACCTTTATCTTTCCTGTAACGATATGGATTAAGAATGAAATAAGCATTGCTTCCATGGATGATGTTGCTGGTCCTGTATCTCTTGCATTTTCTGAAAGGACGTAAATCTCTACTCCTTTCTCGCATCATAATGCCATAAGCCTTTCTTTTATTTCTTTCTCCATTTTTTCTATCATCTTGTGGTTTCCATTCGTTTCGACATCTGTTGTTTCGAATTTTTTTTCTATAGTATTGAATTGTGTCAGTGAAATGAGCTTTATTTTACCGTCTTCTCTGATATTCGCTCCTATATAGAGTTTCGTCGGCAACTTTTGCACTACCTTCTGCTTGATATCGTCCAGGTGTGTTATATTTCATCGATTGATGACTTGCGGACAGCTTACGACAAGATTGCATTTGGCAAAAAACTCTTCATACTCTTTGGGAAAGAGCTTTTGGAGACTTGCCGAATTCATGGTTATCCTTCATTCCATGATGCATTGTTTAGAGTGTAAAATTTTATTCTACTCTCGTTTTGCGTGCATACTTCGGATACGGATGTTTTTTTTCTGTTTGTATACCAAATAATGTTCTCTGAAAATTCTTTTGGATATATTGGTCCTATTATGATAGGATAATAGGTATTAGGAATTGAAAATACAAGGAAAATCAAAGAATTTTTCAAGAATATCCTGTTTTTAAACTATTTTTAGTGTTTTTTTTGCTTCAAATACACAAAAAAGGGTGCTTACAGCACCCGTTTCATATGTTCTAGTGTTCTAGTCTAAACACCTTATTTTTTGATGATTGCTTCGATTGCTGCGAAACTCATATCTTCTTTGTCGTTGATTAAGATATATAATTCATCGCCTGCTTTCCCCTTGAAGAAGGTGACTGCAGCTTGATTGAGAAAATAATTTTTTCCATCATCAGTGATCGCTACGAATTTATTATCATCAGTCTTGGAAAGTATTGCTCTGACATGTTTTCTTTCGACTGGTTGGATCAGTTTATAGATGAACTTTCCATCTTCCAATATCTTTAGCTTAAGATAATCTCAAGGGACTAATTTTGTCTTGCTTGAATAGTTCAATGGCACAGGATATTTTTTCTGGTCTGCACCGATCATGAAGTAGCCATCGAATTTTCCTTCTACCACTTCTGCATTCTCTTCAGAGTACGTCTTGAGCTCTTCGTTTCCCATAGCTTGCTCAGCTTCCTTATGCTCTACGCTTTCCGGATTTTCTGGGTCGAATTTCGCTAATTGATTCAAGGTAAGTCTGATTCTCTTCATGTCATTTTCGATGTTTCCCAACATGTTCTGTACGAATTGTACCATCTGCTGATGCTTCTGCATCATCTCTTCTTTATTCACTTTTTTGGGTGCTGCAGCTTTCGCAGGAGTAGCTTTTTCTGTTACAGGTTTAACAGCTTTAGGTTCTGCTTTCGCAGCTGTTTTGGTCTCTACCATTTTTGTTTTTGTTTTAAGGATAAAATTTTTGTTGTCTTAAGTATATAGGTTTTCGGAAATTATGCAAATTTTTTTAATAGAACTGTTTTTTGATAAGTATATTATTATTTTTTTTATAAGTCAATACCTTTGCTTTTTTATCGTCTGAATGTGCCGTTGATTTTCTTATTTTTTTTTGTTTTTGCACAAGAAATCCGCATATATACCATATCACCTTAATTTTCAATGTTGAATTTTAAATTTTTAATGTGAAAATACTATGAAGAAATTCTTAGCTATACTGGTTTCAGCGTTGTTCTTGTTCAATATCACTAGTGCTGCTACGGGAGATCTCTGGGATCGGATGGATACACTCAATGAAGATATCCCATTTGGATATACAACTTCCCAAAAGATCAGCGTTTCCCAGATAGCTGTCAATAAAATCGTTATCACTTCACCCGTCATCGAAGACGAACTCGGGAATAAAATCAAGAAATATACGGTCATGTTTTCTCAATATCCTTTGTCTCAAATGCTTGAAAACGCATCATTGATAGATCAGTCTATGGAGAAGACGTTTGAATTCACTACCGTCACGTGAACGGTTTCTATGGAGCTTACTTCAACTACTGATGGTGTCGTTTCTTCTAATGTCTATTATCTTTCAGTCATACCAAAGGATGAAAACGGCATTCTCGGAGAGATTTCCAATGAGCTTCGATTTAAATTGGCTACTCAGACATCTGGTGAATGAACATATACAGATACCGCTGCCACAACTCATTCTGCTTGAGCGAATATGAGTCTAGCAAATATCACTCACACGATCAGCAATAATAGAGCTACTTTGAGATGGACAGCTATTGCCGGTTCCGATAAGATCGATATCTTCTTGTGGAATCCTACTAGCAATGTTTTCGAAAGATTGGCTATCGTCAATATGAGTGATGAAACCTATACGTTTGCACTTACGAGAAATGGAGAATATATCGTGAATTTCGTCCCTGATAATTGATGAACGGAATATCGCTATACGTTTGTCGCTAATGGTGTCACTACTGTAGGTGGGGGAACTGCCACTCCATGACAACCAGTCATCGGAAAGATTCCTGCGACATGACCAAAGGAAAATATCCTTGTAGCTTTGGCTATAGCAGTTGTTCTCTATATGGTTTATAGGAGAGTAAGAGCTAAAAACTAATTAGACTTCAGTACCAAAAATAGCCCTGCTTTAGCAGGGTTTTTTTAATAGTGATTGTTCCTAATCTATTCCTGTTGTAATGTTTTTTCTAGATCTTGTATTATCTTGTCCAAAATGTTGTTTACCATATTGATTTCATTCGGTGTTGTTAATCTTTCTCGATCTCTTTTTTGTATATAGTCCATAAATTCTTTGCCTTCTTGTATTGTGTTCTCATCATTAAGCATGTTTTGGGAAATTAATTTTGAGATATGGTTTGCTACTCCTATCATATAATTTCAGCGGCATTTATACTTTTCATAGTTTTGGTCTCCTGGGAGAAGACGATTTTTTTCCAGCTTATCGATATAATTGTTTCTTATGTCTTTAAAGATCTTTAGCGTGCCTTCTTTGTCCATTGCTTCATTTCAAAAATATAAATTCTCTTTTTCGTTCGGCTTATTGCTATCAACTCCATTGTTTTGGTGTATATCGTTTTTTACCAGAACAGCTTGTAGATTCCTGCAGTGATGAGCGTGGTGAATCGGCCTATGATTTCCATCCCTATTTTTGCTCCTGCTTTCTTCTTGGTCTGTTTGTGAATCGTATTCCGCTGGTCGTCTGATACTATTTTCTGTCCTAACTTTTGCTCTATTGAAATAATTTCTTCTTTGATCGCTTTCGCGTTTGCTAGATAATTCTCATGTTCGGATTCTATCACGACCTTGATGCCTTTCACGCCCTGTATAGCCGGATTGCTGTATTGTGTTTTTGCTAACTGATATCGTATCATGTCGTAGAGGAATATGAGATTTTCGTTGATTTTCCTGTGTTTTCTTATCAGTCTGCGATGGATGAACAGTAGCAGTAAGAGTACTACTATGTATCATAGTATAGCTAGCAGCAAAATCTCAGCTTGCGGTTCCGCCATTCCGCTGACGTTCGCCATAATATGCACGATCTTACCTCGGAAAATACTGAGATTGTCTACTATGCTATTTCGTGTTTCCATATAATATACCTAATAACTAAAAACTAACAATGATAGTGTCTTTTATAAAGCGATTGGTAATCGCTCCTATTTGTCATTGCGAACGTAGTGAAGTAATCTTTTTTTTAGGATTGCTTCGTCGCTTCGCTCCTCGCAATGACTATATGAATGCTTTGGTTATCTGATTATTTTTCGCGAGTACCGGGATGAAATTTCTCCGGAAGACCGGAATTTTCTGATTGATACATCGCTCGTTCCGTTTTTTTCCTTTGTAGAGATCTCCTTTGCGAGGGAATCTTTTCACTGTCGTTGTATCTATTTTTTTTTCGCTATCAACCGTTTTTTCTCGGAATGTTTTGGGTGCTGAAATGATATAGATATCGCCGTGCGCTTTGAAGAGATAGGTACTGTTCACATATTTATATCCGCTTTCGCTCTTCTTCAAAAAATTCGTCAATTCGTTGAGTAGAGGAGTTGTCACGTTGTTCGTAATGTGTAATCTTTTCATCGCTGCCATCATCGCTTCATTCGTGATTGCTTTAGGATCTATTTTTCGCTGATAGGCAAAATCGGCTTTCCGATGCGGAGATTTTTTGATAGATTTCAACTCTATAGGTTGCTCTTCTTTCTTTTCTAGCTGTGTATAAATGTTCTTCATGCTTTCGATGAATGAATTCGTGAGTTTTGTCTGCTTATTCGCTAGTTTGTATAATTCAGGTAAGACCTTATTTCTCAGCTTATTTCTCAGGCTGGTTGCAATCTCTTTGTTTGTCGGATCGGTGACGAATGGGATGTCGTTTTTCTTGCAGAGTTCGAAGACTTCATTTTTCGTTAGCTCCAAAATGGGCCTAAGCACCTCTCTCTCTCCTAATAAGTGATGCGGCTCGCTTTCCTTCATTGCCAAGAATCCATTGATGTTCGCGCCGCGCAAGAGATTGAGGAACGTGCTTTCGATGCGGTCTGTGAGATTGTGTCAGAAAATAAATTTATTGATATCATGTGTTTTCGCTGATTTCCTGAATTCGCCATATCTTCGATCCCTAAGGTCGGCTTCGGTATATTTTTTGCTTGGCTTTCTTTTGACGACGATAAGCTGTGTTCATTCAAAAAACGCTCTTACGAACTGTTCATCCTTGGTATTTCCTGCTCTGGTTCCATGATTACAATGTATAAAAAATAGATTTTGTAAATTGTATTTATTCTTTACAAAAAAATTGTACATCAAACATGCGGCCAAAATGCTATCGGAGCCTCAGCTTACGGCGACCATTACCTTTTCCTTAGGTCATACCTTATCTTTCAATACATCAAAAGATGCTTCCGCTTCCTTGCCGGCGAGGATGATATTTTTGATATTCCTCGTCATACCTTGCTTTTTTCATAAATTTTCCATATATCGGGGATTTGAAAATTTCTGGTAAAACTTTATACTTACATCGTTTTATACCTTTATGCTTTTTACAGTCAAATGAAAGATTCATCTGCCAAGGCAGGCAAACCCATCCAAGATAAGGTCTTCAAAATCAAAATCGCCGATTTGTTGAATGAGACATGAAGAGAGGATCAAATCGTATTTGAGCATAAATTCTCTGACCAATTGCCCAATCTTGATGACGAGGGCGTTGCCGGAACATTTACGATCCAATCATTGGACAATTCTTCTTTGTTGGGAACGCTTAGCGATGTGACTGCTCGTTTCCATGAGACTTGTGATAGCTGCGGAACTACGTTTCTCAGATCCGTGGAAGTTCCATCTTATGTTGCGAGATTTGTCTTTGAGGATGATGTCTCCAAGAAAAAAGAAGAACAGGAATCCGAAGAAGTGCTTTTTTATATAGATCCCAAAGCCGAAACTATCAATATCGAAGATATGGTCGTGCAAGCTATCGTGCTTAACGATCCTTTTGTCAAACGTTGTAAAGATTGCACCAAGCGTTTGGAATCCATTACCGATGATGAAGATGATCTGGGTGAATATGCATCCAAAGGCAATATAACTTTCTCATAAACTAAGGGAAAAGGTACAAGGAACAAAGCCAATATCCCTGGTGTTGCAATTCAGGTGCTTTTTTCTATACTTTTTCCGTTTATTTTTTTTGTTACCTCATGCGTTCCTTTCGTTTTGTTTGTTTATCGTGCATATTGTGTCTTTTTGCAGGGATAACTTTCGCAGCTTTTTCCCAAGAAAGCTTTATCGCTCAGTTTGATAGCACTGCCGCTACGCTTTCTTCTTCTGAACAAAGAACCTATTATCTCAAACTCTACAATAGTATGAGTTTGCTTGCACTCAGAAATCGTGCTGATGCCGATCAATATCAGCTCTATACGTCTCTCAAGGACTATATTAAATCAAAAATAACCATTTTGACGTGAGCTTCTGTTCCTGTTATTTCTGCTTCTGGCATGGATATCCCCAAAGTCGATCTTGTAAGAGTAAGAGAAGCTCGATTGTCATTGCATAATGCGGAAAGAGCCACCAAAAAACTGGCCCCTTTCACGTACAATGCTTCTCTTGAAAAGACTGCTACGACTCGAGCGAAACATCTTGCCGATATAGGTAAGACCACTCACAAGAGAAAAAATACTGATGGTTATTATTCCTACGAGAATATCAAGCAACGGTTTATCAATCAATGAATCATCTTTGCTAATAAAGAGCAGAATGGGCAAGCAGTGTTCAGTGAAAGTTTGGGTTGGAATATATACTCCTGTAAAAAAGCTGATTGCACCGATGATTTTATCAAGGCGATCAAAAAATCTCGATCCTTCTTTATGAGTGAGAAGCCTTCCGGTCCTCATTACAATGCTATTGTAGGAAAATTTTCGAACATCTGACTTTGAGTGGCATTGGTCGGTAAAAAATACTATCTAGTGACCCATTATACACAAATCTTGAATTAATAGCTCATTTCCTTATGTTACTTTAGTATGTGATTTTTTTATTGTGTCATCTTGTCCATGAAAAAATTGTTTGCATTACTTCCTATGATATGATTAATTCTTGGCGCTATCGCTATAGCTACAGAGATCAAAGCACCTAATGCTGTTTTGGAACCTACGCCTACGATAATTATGCAGACGGCTGTATTTACTGCAGTTTTTGCTAATTATGACGGGTATTTAGCTGCTTCCATGTTGTCAGAATCATCACAAAAATAACCATTGAAATATACTTCGCGAACATACCCATTCCTCGTCACCAATTTATGAACACTCCTGCAGGGATTGTATATCGCTGCTTTTTTTGTTTTTTCTTTATGTTTTTTTTGTGTAGATGGGAGTGAAATGTAAAGTTGCTTTGTATGTAGCGATTTTTATCGATCTTCCACATTGCTTTCCGTAAAAAAATCTTGCATTTCTCGAGGAAAAATATACATTAGTCGTTGTGGAAACACATTATTTTTTTTATGGCGGCTGTAGCTCAGTTGGTTAGAGCGTCTGACTGTGACTCAGAATGTCGCCGGTTCGAATCCGGTCAGCCGCCCCAGTAAAATATCAAGAAATGATGTCTAAATCGCGCCAGCGATTTTTTTTTAAAAAAATGATGGAGTAGTGGTTCTGTATTTTCATTGAAAATATATATAATCATAGTCTTTGAAGATGTCCCTTTTGTAGATGTACTTCTTACCTGCCTTATCAATGATAGATATATAGACATACATCTATTCTGAAAAACTAGAAATTAGATATACTTGCAAGTAGACAGTCGATATATAGAACAATATTGAATATTTTACTTTTTCTTTCTTTTTTGATAGCTTATGGAGATAATTATCGATAAAACAGCTTCAGACCAGAGATTTGATAGATTTCTCAGGAAACGGTTCAAAAAATATCCGCAAGTTCGTCTCGCGGACATTTACAGTACAATCAGAAAATGATTGATAAAAGTCAATGGAAAAAAAGTAAAAGAACAATATAGACTTCAGGACGGCGATGTCGTACAAATAGATGATACAGTTCAGATGGGAACTGAGGATATCTCTTTGTTGGTCAGCCAGAAAGACCGTAAACTGGAAAAAGTAGACATGGATAAAGTCAAAAAACAGATTCTTTATGAAGATGACCATTGGATTGTCTTCGATAAACCAGCCGGTATCCCTATGCATCCTGGAAATAAGCATCGAAATGACCTGTCTATGAATGACTATCTTGAAAAATATGCAGAGTCCTACAAAACCCAAACATTCAAACCGTCTTTTGGCTATAGACTTGACAGGGACACCTCCGGTGTCTTGATCGGTGCCAAGACGTATGAATCATTGCAGTATATCAATACGATTATCAGGGAAAGAACTATCGATAAATATTATCTGACCATTGTCGTAGGCAGGTTCCCTAAACATCTTGTGATTGACAAACCTTTGGCCAGATCTTATGACAAGAAACTCGATAGATCTCATGTCAAAGTGGATTATCGCGAATGATTGGAATCCAAAACCGAGTGTCGATTGGAAAAATCTTTCACTCATCCTTTATTGGGACAATTGTCGCTGCTCAAAATAAAAATCCATACTGGTAGAATGCATCAAATCAGAGTCCATGTCAGTGATGCAGGATATCCTGTTTTGGGCGATGTCGTGTATGGTAATCCTGCTGCCAATAGGGTTATCTATAAGTCTTTGGGTATCAATAGACAGCTTTTACATTGCCGAAAATATAGTTTTTTCGATCAGTTCTCTGCTAGTACTATTTCCTTTGAGTCGCCGCTTCCTGAGGATTTTCAACAGTTACTCTCAAGGAAAAAATAATTTGATTTTGGAGGTAAAAAGACTACATTTCATTCACGTATTTTATTTTTTATACTCAATTGTTATGAAAAAGATTCTTTGGACTACTATTTTTTGGTTGGTAATCGTTTTGGGATTTGCATTCTATATGAAAAGCTTCGATGCTAATATGGCAAATGGTGTAGCTACTCGGTTGGGAGCAACAGAAATCGCTTCTCAGGATACTCTTGCTACTACAGGTACAGAAAGCGAGGTAATGAGCGGAATCAATGCTATACAAACTACACTTACTGATATGCAAAAGGCTTTGGAAAAACTTTCAGGAACTGAAGTGACTCCTACAACTCCTGCTGTCACTCCTGTAGTAGAAGAAAAACCCGTACCAACAACTGCTGAATAATACTCCTTTAGTAGAAAGTAGAAGGTAGAAAGTAGGGTGTAATGTAATGATTCTACCTTTTACCTTCCATTTATTATCTTTTACCTTCTACCTTTGTCTATGAAAAAGATTTTTCGGACTACCATCTTTTGGTTTCTTGTGATTTTCCTATTCCGATCATATCTCAGACTGTTCGATGCACCTCTTGGAAGAGAAATAGCTTCTCGATTTGCTAAACCTCAACAACAAACATGCACTACCAGCGGTGTCGTCTCTCCTGATTTGACTGCACAATTGGAAGATATCAAAACACAACTTTCTACGTTGACAGAACAACTTCAGGCTGAACCTGGATCAAAGACCGAAGATACCTTATTTCAGACAACTGCTCCGACAAAAGTCGCTCTCTATTATTTCAACCAGACAGCGGATCAAAAACTTCCTGCAGAACAGCAAGTAAACATCAATTCTATCCTTCCGGTCTATCGTATTTTCCCTGCTAGCAAAAACTTGCTTGTAGATACTATCAATGAGCTTCTCAAAGGAAATCTCACTGATGATGAAAAAAAACAATGATTTATCACAGAATTTCCTCATTCAAAATTTGCTTTGTTGTGAGCTGAACTTATTCCTGACGGAACATTGACGCTTGAATTCGCTGAAGTGCCTGGGTTTACTGATTGATGATCCGCACGTATGCTTATTCTCCGGAATGTCATCGAAAAAACCGTTCGTCAGTTCCCTGGGGTAAAAAAAGTCGTATTTACTCCGGAAACCTTATTTCAACCATAATTCACTAAAAGCTTAAGACTTAAAGTTAGTAGTTTAACGTATAAAAACATATAATAAAGATAATAAAAAGATACTGATGTTATGTCAGTATTTTTTTTTGTCTTTTTTTGCTTTTTTGTAGGAAATCATTATACTTATACTTAGCTGAAAGCCTAAATCTAAAAGCTAAAAAAATTTTATTTCCCAAGCTTGTTTGTATGGCAGACAAAAAGAAGAAAAATCAGAAAGGTCTCGATCATGAACAACAAAAAGCCCCTGAGACCAAAAAGAAATCCATCAATGTTTCAGATGCTTTCTTGGATGAACTCAAAGGCGCTTTCACTACGTTCGATAAATTATCTGAGACGAAAAAGATAGAGCTTTTTGGTAAAAAAGAATACCTAGAGCAATTTTGGGAATATTTCCAAAAAGAGCATCCTAATCTGCTTGATAGCATAGATAAGCAAGATTTGCCCTTGTATATCAAAGCACTTGAAAACAAGTGATTCTCTCTCAAAAATATCAATAAGGATGCAAGTAAGCTTCATGCTGAATTCAAACCTGAGGATACCGAATCGCACGTTATGAAAAACAGCCTTTCTTCATTGAAGAAATTCTGCGACGATACCAATAACAAGATCCCTTCTGGTACATTCAAAAATTTTGCTGACCATGCCGGTTTTGATGCTGAAACTCTGGTTATCTCTCCTGACGGTAAACTCAAAACGATAGATGATCTCTATAGTGTCCGAAAAAAATATCTTGAAAAAGAACAAATAGCTCTTTGAGATGATATCAAAAAGCAAACTGAAACCATTTTGACTCCTGCATACAATCCTACGGAAAGGATTATGGTAACAGTAGCTATCACTAAAATCAGAAAAGAGCTTCCTGGTTCGTTGAAAAAAGATTTTGATGAGAGCTTTCCTTTGCCTATCACTATCTTCAGTTCTTATCAGGACTTATTGAGTTTCAAACATGAACGATCTGATTTCATCGTTGATCACGCATCAGCTATCGATGATGATTTAGCTAAGAGACTTGATAGCGTCATCGTGACCAATAGCGATATCCAAAATGGATTATCCGAATCTGGAAGCAAATTTACGGATGCAAAATGATTCTCTGAAAAGGAACAGCAATATAGACGCGTTTTCGATACTTTAGTTGCTCGTCAACTTGCTGAAGAAGCAAATAAAATAGAAAATGCATTGGATAACTATGTGGACGCTATGCGTACGACATTCAAAGAATTCCCTCCTTACGTCAACGAAATCCTGAATATCTATCCTTTCAATGATAAAATTATCCAAACCATAGACACTACGTTACATAGTGATCTGCAGCTTATAGATGATCAGATTCTTGCTGCTCAAGAGCACTATGTCTCTGCTACTGATGTTGAGAGAAAAGAGCTCAAGAAAAAAATCCATGATTTGAAACAACAAAGAGAGCATCGCAAACGGCAGGCATATATCAGCTTTTTGCAAAGCAAGGAACCTGCTTTGGCCGATATTTTCGCTACTTTGGTGAAAAGCAAATTTGATTTTTCTGTGTTATCGCTCGATCAACAACAGCTTCTTGTAAACACCTTAGTCAAACATAAGCTTGAAGAAACAATCAAGAATAAAGTTCCTGAGATCTTATCTACTACTGAAGAGGAATTGGCTCAATTCGTCAATGATCTTTTTGATCTTACCAAGATGGATCTCACTATCCCTACGAGACATGGACCTGTGCCATTGACCTTCACCAAAAAGGAATTTATGTCTAGTGTCCGCAAAGAGCTTCCTTCGCTCCAAAGCCTTGAGGAACTCAAAAATCTTCCGCTCAATTTCGTCACTCAACTCAATGAAGTGAATGCTCCTTTTTTTGAGGAGAGCGTCATTTTCAAATCATTGTATACGATATTCAATGCAAAGAACGGAGATTTTCCGCTCAATGACGCCTATAAAGTGAGAGTCAAAAAAAACGGGAAAGAAGTCGTAGGATATCTTTCTTCGTATTCTCCTATTGATGAAAGGAATATTGAACAACATAAAAACGGAAAGGAATTGTATCTGTATTCTGAACCGATCACCGCTCCGAATCAAGAAAGGACGTTGTTAACTCGGGATGATAAGCCTGATTGAACTCCTGTGGTTATCAAGGATGAAGAGCAAAAAGATTGTGATATAGAAGTCATCGACAAAAAAATCAATCTCAATGGCGATGCGTTTTGAGCGTTATTGTTCGGATATGTGCTTGGACAGGAAAGCATGGCCACCTCCATGCCTATCGCAAAAGAGAAAGAGATCGGTGAAAAATACGGTGCACTCAATACGTACAAGGAAAAGGAAGAATGAGAGGAAGAAGAATCTTCCGCTGCTGCAAATCAATCTGAGGAATCCAAAGTGGAATCTTCGGAAAGAGAGCAATTTATGGATGAACGGAAAAAAATAGCAGGATATCCGTTCTCTGAGCCAAAATACAAGGATAATCATGGTTTCGTCAAAGGGACGAGATTATTTATTCCTTACGGCGAGAGTTTGATTCCACCTTCAGGAGCATGAAGAGCATGGTGTTATATCGAGATTGTCGATATCGATGAGAAGAAATGAACGTTTACTACCAAACTTCATGGCGGAGAAAATAAGTTGTGACAGTATGAAGGACAGAAAAAAACAATGCCGATCAATGCAAAGTCATTGCAGATTATCTCTGAAGTGTTTGAGGCTAGTCCGTACAAACTTCCTCCTTCATGATCATGATTCAACGAAGAATTTAATACGGTTATTACTTCAAAAGTCGCTGCTGGATGCGAAGCGTCTTTCCAAAAAGTCAAATACGATTCCGGAAAGTTCAGTTTTGCCGGTGGAGAGGAAGCAGGAAAAGAAGTGAAATATTTTGGACTCTATGAACCAAAGATCGGTGAGGATCCTGATCAAGAGGCTTGAACGTGGTGTTTGTATAAGATCAAACATAATCCAAACAAGACGATTACGCTTACGGGTGAATTTGCCGATAAAAATTGAGGCACAAGAAAAGTTACTCGCGATATGGATTATGCTAACTTCGTTCTCTTCATCACCGAAAAGTGATTGCAGCCAAAGAGCGAGAAACAGGCTGATGTCCTCAAGAAACAACAGGAATTGAAAAATCAGGAAACGCCTACTACTGTTCGCGGATTCAGTATCAATAATGTCATTGGATTCTTCAAAAATACTGTCAGCAAGATCAAGGATGGTATCAAGAAATATGATGAAGAGAGGACAGAGGATCTAATGGATGCTATCACTGATCAAGGAAGATTATATAGCAAGATAGGTGAATTTTTGCCATTTGCGAGAATATCTGCATGATTTGAAACCGTAGGTGCAGATTATTTCTTGGAAAGAGACAATAGAATCCGAAAAAAAGTCGAGAAACGGCAGAAATATTATGAAGATCAACATTTTGCCACTATCTACAATATGTATCTCAAACCATTGTTGCGTGAAGGAAAAAAACCAGTCCCTCACTACAAGATGGCAGCATTGCTTCTGACGATGATCAAAAAAGGAAAATGACCGTACAATAGGAATCCTGATTTAGTAGGTAAGGGAATGTGGATTAATCTGCTTATGGGACCTGAACATCAGGCAAGATATCTTGCGATGAGGGACAAAAAGATCAGGGAAATTCAACAGAACGGTGCAAGTTATCCTGGTGTCTGGACGGATCAGATGAAAAATGAACTCGTGGAGCTGGAAATGAAATACATTGTCCATGTTATCGATGGAAGACAATTATGATTGAGTGGAAAAGATAAATGAGCAACAGAAAATTATTTTTGTGAAAAATATTCTAGAAAGTTTTCTGGTGAACTTGAAACTGCCTATAGCGAATTCTTCAAACAAGAGACGGTAGAGTGATCATACAATAAAATACCGAAAACGACGAACTTCGAATTTGCGAGATTCGAATATTTCAGATTGATCAACGAAAGGCCTCAACAGGCAATACCATTTCTCAAGGTCATGGCGGAAAAAGCGATTACTCCAGGTCAGCGAAAAGCATTTGAATTAGCGGTGCTTTCGTGAATATTGTCCGGAGTGTTCTTGAATATGACCTTTTCCGATACCGCATGATTTATCCAAAAAATCTGCAGAACAAGAGGATTCCTTCCTGGCCTGTGGGTGAGAGATTTTGATCAGCAAGCAAAAGTCGCAAGATTGATGGATATCATCTCTGGTGGCAATTTCTCTGAAAAAGTAGAATATAAACAATCGAATTTCAGTTTTGGAAATATGGTAGGTTTTGAGTGAAAATGACCAGCATCGTTGATTGGTCGGGGTAGTTGAAAATTTAATGTCTGGTTTGCTAGCAATGGTGATATGGTTAGTAAATTTTTGCAGCTTACCGGTAAAGCAAAGAATGGACAAACATTAGTGGAAATGCACGCTGATCCACAGACATCTCCAGAAGACAAGATACTTTTGGAAGAATTGATCCAGAAAAGTTTGGAAAAAGACGAGGATATCGATCCGACCGTAAAATATAATCCTGGTTCTCTCAAAGAATCCGTCTTTACCAAAAGTCAAAGTGTGGTAAACGAAGTCATCAAATATACTGATGGAGCATTTGCTGGTAAAGACAAAGATGAAATACAGTCTATGCAGGGCTTTTGGAGTGAAGTAGCCAAAAAAATCCCTAAGGGCAAGGAATCAGATGCTCAGGTGCATTATTTCCTGAAAAAATTCATCAACCGGTTTGAAGAAAGATGATTTTCCGATAACGATAGATCGATTTTTCTCAGAAGGCTCAAGACTGCTCAACAGGAAATGGCAAAAGGTCGTGCTCAGCAGGCTGAAGATATCCTACGATATACTATCATATGAACTATCATCAAAAACTCCTGAAGATGAGGAGTCCCTCCTGAACTTGTCGCTGGCCTTGAATGATTCAAGAATTTCTTCAAGAACAATCTCGATACTATCCTCAAACCAGCTACGGTCTCCGATACGATGGGTATGCAATATATCGGTGATGCAGACAAACCGTATGTGTGCGGAAATCGGGCTGAGTACGTTGAAGTCAGCGATCCTTCTTTGTTGGTAGGTCTTTCTCCGCAAGAGAGAAAGCTTAAATGAGAACTCAGAAAAAAATTCAAGAATCCTGAATACGTCAACGAAGAGCTGTTCAAACTTGCTGAAAGATTACAAAGGGACTATGGTATCTCCAATAGATTCAAATCATATTATATCAACAAAAAAGAAACATCTTCCTCTTCGCCTGAGTTTTCTGCTCCTAAAGCTACTGGAGCCAAAATCAAGAATCCTCATATCGTCCAAAAGGTAAAAGATATCTTGGAAGGCAA
>CAZJMP010000006.1:0-4783 GCA_964547365.1 uncultured Candidatus Peribacteria bacterium
TAGACATTGTTATTGAGCTTCAATTTCAAAGTAAGCGCGTGATCTGCTTCGCTCTCCTTGAGCTCTTTTGCGTCGTATGCTTCGTCAATCATCTTGCCAGTAATCTCGCCGGTGAAATCAGGGATATTGGCGCCGACAAGCGATCGCGTCTTGCCATATTCGCCCTCTATCTTCAATTTTCCTTCTTTGATGATATCCAGTAGCTTCTGGCCAGTGATAGCGTTTCCTGAAGGCCTGTAATAGAGCCTGAAAAAATCTCCGTTGGCTTTAAGCTTTACATCGGAGAGTCATCTATTGATGACATTCACGGTCATATCCGTTGATCATTTTTCATTCAGCTGTTGGATATTCTCTATGCTAAGATACTCAAAAAGCTTTCCGACAATATGGATTCCTGATTGTGCAAAACAGCTTCTCATAGATACTTCGAGATGTTTGAGCATTCACGGAGAAATGTATTGTATATCGGGAAATAATGATTTTTCCAATCTTACTTTGACGGGAGTAATATTTCCCGGATCGAGAGTAATATTTTCTGCAATTTTAAAATCTCTACTCACCCGGAATTTTTTGATGGATTTTTCCAGTATATCGCGAGAGAGTTTTGATTCTAGACCGAAAAGCGAATCTCTTTGTTGGAATTCGTGCATATGAGAAATATCTATAAACATTATAGTATAATATATATATTTACTAAGAAAAGTCAATAAAGGTTTTTTTTATATATGATAAGCATACTTTACTTAAAAAAATAATGATTTTTTCTTAAATAACATATATTGACTTTTATATATAAAAACATATATTATTTTTTAGAAAAACAAAAAAACAACAGATTATGATAACCTTAATGAATTTTTTCGGAATGTTTGACACGAACAAGAATGTTGACCTACTCGTGATTGTTGTCTGTGTTGTAGCTCTTGTTATAGCAGTTCTTATAATCTACCTCATCATCTCAGTAATACCTCACACCTGTGAACGTTGTCTTAGAAACAAGACCACTAACCAAAATGACAACGGCGAATATCAGTGTGAAGAATGCACAAACGCTTTACTCATCAGTGCCGCCAAAAAAAAAGAAAAAATCAGGACATGTCCTGATTGTGGAAAGGATATGGACAAAAAAGTTATCGACGGAACCGATATCGTTGCCGATGTGTGTCCAAGCTGCAAGGGTATATTCCTGGATAAAGGCGAATTGGAAGAACTTGAAGACCAGTTAGATATCGAAGAGATCACCTTCAGCCCTGCGATGTATGTAGTTGTGACGTCAAACATCTTACACTAAAAAGCTTACTTATCTACTATGCTATAGTCTTTCTATAGCATTTTTTTATTGCAAAATTTTCTTCAATATCTCATTCACCTCATCCATCGGACCATCATCGAGAATCAACATATCATAAACTTCGGAGAATTTTTTGCGATGCTCGGGAGAATCGTTATTGAGGAATCAGATTTTTAATATGTTTTCATAATTAAATCCATCAGCCATTTGTGCATCTCACAAACCATCTCCAAGTAAGAGAATATTTTTTCTCTCCTTGATATCTTCATAGATAGGAAAGTTTTTGACTACAGTTTCGTCCTTATTGAAAGAATGAATGATTGGTTCCCTCACTCCTATCGCTTTCCCATTTTCATCTCGGACGAAATCATTGGAAATGATATCGATATTATCGTAAAGTTTGTTTTCATGTTTGAGACAATAATAAACACTATCATAGCCAAGTCCGCTGGCAGAAAGTATAAGCAGAGGAATATTATAATTCTTCAAAATATCAAACATATCTCCACATCATATTCTGAAATTTGTCTCCTCAGAATCCATAGCGGATTCGATTATTTTTCTGGTCAAACCATAATTAAGCATAAGAGTAAATTGTTCATCCCATCGCTTCGTCATAGCTTTCTTTTTTTCGTCTAAAGCAATAGTTGGATCTATTTCTATCGGATGATATTTGTGGAAAATGGCGTTGGACTTATCAGCATATTCATGTGGAAAAAATCAGTTCTGAAGTCTCGTGATCAAGGATACTGTCGATTTTCCTTCAGCGAACGCCTTAGTCAGTGTCCTATCGAAATCCGAGATGACGTGAAAAATATCCGGTCATCAGGCGATGATTTTCTGGAGCTTTTGGTCGAATGTTTCTTGGTTGGGGATGAGTATATTGGACACAACTATTCTCTCTTATCTCTATAAAACTTCTACAATCTTCAATTTGTTTTCTATGAATTTATACAATTTCGCTGGTCTGTATTTGACGCCGATTTCCTTTTCTCCGGTCTCCTTGACGAGTCCGAGCTTATCGATCTTCTTCCTGAAATTCCTGACGTCGATTTTCTGGTTGAGCACGATTTCGTAGACCTTCTGGAGTTCGGACAGTGTAAACTTCTTTGGTAAGATATATTGTGCTACATTGGTGTATTCTATTTTTCGTCTCAATCTCTGAATGGCGTAATCAAGGATTTTCTTATGATCAAAAGCTAATTTCGGTAAATTATTCATGGAAAAGAATCTTACTTCCGCAGCATCGGATCATGCCTTGATCGACATATTCTCTCTTGCTACCAAGGCCATATAAGCGATAGAAACTACTCTTCCTCTCGGATCTCTTTTTGGATCAGAAAACGTATAGAGCTGTTCGAGATAGACGTTTCTAATGCTTGTCTCTTCTTGGAGTTCTCTATATGCTGCCTTTTCGCAGTCTTCAGATTCTAAGACAAAACCGCCTGGTATCGCTCGCATCCCCTTGAACGGTTCTATATCTCTCTTGATGAGTAAGACTTGAAGCTGATTTTCACTGACCGTGAAGATGACATTATCTACGGTCACGAGGATATGCTGTTTGATCATGATTGACGGAAATACTAAAAAAGACTACATTGTTGTCTAGTGTAGTCTTTTTGTTGTCGAAATCAATAATTGTTTAGCATACAATTAGCTAGAGCATTTTCTTGTCAGCCAACACCACCTCATTCCAGATATTTTTTTCTACTTGATTCATATATTTCTCCGTGAAATACTCTGTATGATAGATATTTTCCTTTTCGATCAATGTTTTCAAAAACGATGATCTTCATTCTTTATACTGCTCCTTGGTATACATATAATATTCTCTTTTTACGTCTTTTGCATATTGAATATATTTTTTTTCATCTTTGCCGAAAATAGACATATCAATATCCTTGATATATTTTTCATCATTGCTCTTTGGCGTACTTCCTGGTTTGGTTGCAAGAATGAGGTTTTTTACTATTTCGATAAAGTCTTTGGATACTCCTCGCTGGATAAGCAACTTTTCAGCCACAGCTGCGCTTTCTTCCTCATTGGTGGTTGATGTAGGATCATAGATGATATCATGGAACAGCAACGCACATTCTACCGCGTCAGGATTTTCGAGCAAATGTTTCACTCCATAGAGCTCGTTCATACAGTCGACGACATGCAATCGTTTGTGGTAGGATCATTTCATCTTAGCATTTACTTCGTCCCACTTGGCGTCAGCGGCGATAGGTCTATCATAAACATTCCTTAATTCAGTAAATACTTTTCTAGCATCTTCTTTGACTCATAGCCTATTTAATAATCACGCAAAGCGCAATTCACCGAACGTATCTACTTGTCCCAACATCTTATTGAAAGTAATGTCAGATTCTTTTTCACTATACGGACTCTGGAGATCTATTATTTTACCATGGCCATCTTGATGGATGGTTTGGGACAATAAATCTCTTTTGTTGTGTGTCGTAAACTGACTAGAGATTCTTTTGTGTATCTCTTCAGCAGACAATCATCTATTTCCCAATCTCTCTGCTTGGATATCTGCCGGTACATCTACCAAAATAACATTGTTATTTACTTTGCTGGATGTACCTGCTTCAGCTATGAGAGCAGCATTATACAGAAAGAGTCATTTTTGATTGTACATCAATCTATTGGTCCTCATCTCCATCGGCTCGCGCATGATATCGTTCAAAGCAGCCATTTTCTGAGCATTGGAAAACACTTTTGGCCCCAGATTTTTTCTATTGATACTACCATCTTCATTGGCTACATCATCTCCAAATAGCTGAACAATCTTATGCCTAGCACTTTGATACATAGGCTCCTGGAGCGTTGTTCATTGGATTTCATGCCCTATTTTGTCCAGATCGAGATGGTAAGCTGGGATCCCGTTTTTTTTGCAGAAACCGAGAAATTGCTCTGTAGTATATGACTTCCCTGATCCTACCGTTCCGGTGATTCCCGCAAAATATTGCCCCAATTGTCTGCCTTCCATAGCCTGTTTGACTATCATAGGAACATAGTCCTTGATATTTCATTGCACGCTAAGGACATTTTTTGCTGCACTGGAACTCAAGTCTTGGGTAGATTGTTTCGCGTTGAGATAAAAAGTATCGAATCATTTTTCCTGCCTTTTGAATGCCTGATCCAACATCTGTTCTTCATCAAAATCTTTGGCATTCCTTATTCATCTGATGAGCAGATCGTATTCATTCTCTTTGGCAAAATGAGTAGTCAATCCTCTATAGGCGACCACATCCGCATTCAATATATCTTTGATGACTTCACGGACGAGATAGAGTCTCTCTTGGAGAGAAAACAGATATCTGCCTTCTTTTTCCGCATTGACTCCTATCCCTACGGTAAGCTGATCAAAATGCTTCGCTGCCCTTTCTATGACATCTTTGTGTCCGTAGGTTATAGGGTCGAATGATCATCCGTAAATTACTTTTTTCATGCATAAAAAAATAACAAATAAATCTGATTACTTAT
>CAZJMP010000006.1:4883-8391 GCA_964547365.1 uncultured Candidatus Peribacteria bacterium
TGGAGCGTCTGCCGATATTCATGGCCGTCGCGCATCTCTTTTTTCAGTCACTTTTCTTTGATAAGGTAGTCCATCCGTTCAGGATTATTGAGAACGTTAAACACTTTCAGCGGCACCTCCATGCTCTCCAATTTTTTTACTTGCAATCCAGGATTGTTCAAAAAGTCATCCATGATAGGGAAGGATAAACTGGAAAGATTGAGGAAAAGTTTTCCATTATCAGTCAGAATTTTATCAATATTTTGGATCAGATAGATTGGGAGAGAAAGTCCTTCGTAGGGATTATCATCAATGCTCTTTGGTCTTGGAATATATGGAGGGTTGCAGGCGATGATGTCGAATTTTTCGTTTTCCATATATTCTTTTGCATCTCACAAATGAAATGAAAATCTTGGATCAGTATAATGGTCATTGAAATATTCCTGGGCATATTCATTGATATCGTTGAGGACGATCTTCTCGATATGTGCATGTTTTTCGCCGACATATTTTGCGATGAATCCTGGTCCGCTTCCTACCTCTATCATAGAGCGATAGTCGGTGAAGTTTTTATCCTTCAACGTCTTGCAGAAAAAAAGCGTATCGATGGAAGGCGACCACACGCCGGGGTATTTGAATTTTTCGAAATCCATCTTTACGTTATCATAGTCTATCGTGATAAACGGACTATCAAAAAGCGTATGTAGAGTCTCTCTTTGTATATAATCTGTGATCTGATTGATCTTGTATCTATCGGTGACGAGTACAGGAGAAAGAAGGTCAGTAACGTGCATAGTCTTATCATTGGGATGAGAATATACTCTCTGTCCATGTTCATCCTTATCCTGCGCCATGACGGTAGCAAGCTCTTTGCCTTGCGCATAAATTGAGTCTTTGGAAAGGTCGGGAGCAAATTTGTGGAGCATGTACGTTTATCGTTATGAAATAAATTAGTCCTCCAATGAGAGATTGTATCCAGATACTCTGAATTTATTTTCCTGTCCTACTTGGGTCTTGGGTATTTGCGAAAGCACGGTCAAGCTTCCATTGGCTGGTTTTCGTAGTTCATTGAGTCTGTAAAATGTTTGGAAGCTTCAGCCAAATATAGAGAGCAACGCTCCTAGCTCGGTAAGGTGATGAGAGAAGACTTGGATATTCTTTGGCTTATTCTGTTCATAATGTCTCAAAAGAAATTCCTTTGCTCTTGCGTTTGTTTGTACTTGTGATTCTCCTCCTGCAGGAGACGTGTAGTAATATATTTTTTCTCTTTGCTCTCTCGTGAGTAATTCATGAAATCATCTTTCTCCGTCTCGAAAATCTCTGATAAAGCTCGGTGCAATATTTGATCCATGATCTCTTTCTCTAATTCTTTCATCTATTTTGATAGCAATATCCTTTCCTTGAAAAGATCATACGATCAGATCTTCAAGTTGTCCTTCGTCGATGAGTTTATTGAAATCCACATCTAGTCACTGGATATTTTTGAGAAAATAATGCGCTGTCTGTCTTGTCCTTACATAAGGAGAAACACAGATCAGGTCAGGGAATACTTCCGGATTCTTTTCAATGAGTTCTGCATAGAGTTTGGAAAATTTTTCCCCTTGTTGATGTCCCGCTTGAGAAAGTCCTGTCTCATAATCTATACCTACACTTGCGAAAAAATCCTGCAATAATACATGAGCGAGTTCTTTTTTTCTTGAAATATCTTGGGTAGTCATAAATTCCTTGTAGTCAGGATTGGATTTTACGAGCACTTTATATTCATTGTATTTGCTTTCTAGGTGCCTGATGAAAGTGATATGTTTGGTGTCAGGTATCTTGTCGTAGATGATCTGGCCTGGTGATTGCTTGAATTGTTCCTTATCTAAAATATCAAAAAGGGGCTTCTGCAAAGAGCCTACATAGAATTTCACATTTGGTCATGCGACGAATCCTTCCTTAGGAAGATTGGGAACCAAGCGCATAAGAAAAATAAAGAGATAAAGAGGTGTCTTTTTGAGAGTATAGTTATTCAACCTAAGATTTCAATATGATATTGACTTTTTGTAATAAATAAACATGAAAATATTCATCAAGTAAGAAGAAAAGTGATGGAATTTTCCATCAAAAAGTAATGTGCTTTTCAGTAACAACATGCCGTCCCTATGTAGGGGACGGTTTTTTTTGATTTAAAAAATCAACCGCCGAAAAACGACGGTTGAAAATACTTTAGCAAGGCATTAGAACAATATCGATCCTTCATCATCCCACTTGGTATAGAGTTTGCAATCGGGACGTAGGATAAGATATTTCACTTCATCTTTAATGCCAGATTCGTCTGTACTGGAATTCATACAGTCATCATCAATCACACAGGACATTCCGTTGACGGAATAACGGATAGCACCGAAGGGTAATCGTTCCAATGGACGTCCGTTCTTCTTGATGTACTGATTGATTTCCTTGATTTTTTCATCATCCGCTTTGTGTTTGATGATCCAACCAGCGATTTCTTTTTCTTCATCTGTCTGCGGAAGATTGTTGTTGTACAACACCCTGAAGGTGATTTGGTTTGCACCAAGCGTTCTTGCCCGTTCAAAAATTTCTGCCGGACTTTTGTCGTTGTAATAATCAACCATGTTCAGCGATAACCGCAAGTTGAAATCATATTTCTTGATTGCTGCACAGGTTTCATCGACCTTTACAAACGCTTTTTCATTCTTGGGCCGTGAATACGCTGCATTAAGATCTGAATCGAAGACATTAAAAAGACTGAGGGATATCGTCTTTATGCGGACAAAATCACGCAACCAGCGAAGGTTTTTTTGACCACCGTTATCAGCTTCTTCGAGCAGAAATACACCGCTTGTCTGGATTTCCATCCAACGAAAAGGCATGGTCAATCTTTTGTTGAGATCGACTACCTTACGGATAAATGTCTTGTTGATGAGCGGTTCACCATCACCCGTGAACATAAGGGTATTACACCCATTATCACGTGCGAAGTTTAATGCATCCATATAATCCCGTTCATACAGATCCTCAAACTGATAATTTTTCTCAATCTGATTTTTGTAGAAATCGGTATCAGTATGCAGTTTGCTTACGCAACATGCACAATTGTTCGGACAACCGCCAGGCACTACAATAGAACAACTTTGTGTTTTCATATAAAAATGTTTAATGTGTTTTTTATTTTGTTGAAAATAGTATATATATTTTATATCAAATGTCAATTATATTTGACAGATTTCAAAATATGGTTATAATTGAGCATTTATCGATGATTACGCTCTATGCTTAATTATATCAACCTCTCTTTTGATTACGAATCTGTGTATGAAAAAGACGGACATCCAGAAATATCAAACGACGTAGTCTCTACCCGATGAACAGGAAGACTAGAGTTTCTTGATGATAGTTTTTTTCATTCCCAATGATCGTGCGTTACCGTAATAGCATGATCTCAAAAAGACACTTCTTCGATCTTTATATGAAAGTGACAATTTTCTGTACAAAGAACTGAGTGATTGGAACAACAGTTTTACCG
>CAZJMP010000006.1:8491-18375 GCA_964547365.1 uncultured Candidatus Peribacteria bacterium
GAAAGTGACAATTTTCTGTACAAAGAACTGAGTGATTGGAACAACAGTTTTACCGTGATTTTAGCAAAGCGAAAACCTGAGATGAATGTCAGATAGTATGGGAAACATATAACAACAAACTTTTTGAGTTTTCCCTTCTTTGTCTAAAAAGACTACAAGCATATAGAGAAGCTATGTGATTAGCACCTATCACCTACAACTTCATCCACACACCAACATCTTGGCTTACTTTCTGAGCTGCAAAAAGATTGTCTGAATATCTACATATCCCCCTTGTTTCAACCATACATGTCAACGAAGAAGAAATCCAGCATCTAAAATGAAATCTCCGTCCTCGATCGGATTTCATTCTTGAAAAAGATATGAGTACCAAAAAAAAATCAGATATCGTTTTGGTTAAAAACCATGCATTATATACACAGGTTTCCAAACTAAATAACCATTGTGTTGAGGTACATAATGATCTCTCATTTAATCCTTATGAAGATGGTATACTTCGTAGAAAAAATCCTAAGAAAATTCTTTATGTAGGAAGAATATCATATGAAAAAGGGTTTGACAGACTCACTCAGTTCATCCAAAAGATCAATAGCAGCAAAAATGATTATGAGTTCGTGGTATGTTGAGAGATCTTCGGTAACAAGGAGATCATGAAAGATATCGACCTATTGCAAACATATCCAAATGTATACTTTGAAGGACAAGTCGGTAGGACATCCATACAAGATGTGTTCTTGGATTGCGGGATATTTATATTGCCTTCTAGAACGGAAATATACAACCAAGCTATCATGGAAGCTGCATATTACTGATGTAATATCATATGTACCGACGTGGGAGCCGCCAAAGATCAGCTAAAGGATTTCCCTTGATGTCATATCTTACCCAATGACGAAACTTTCGCTGATAGCGCTCTAGAAATATTACATCATACAGAATGGACATATGAGCAATCTGTAAACATCCATCACTATGCTGATCAAAAATTCAACAAAAACAGGTCTAGAATATATAAAATGAGCATACTACAAAAACTGATCCATACATAACATCATAGCTTAATCATATACTTTTTATTTTATGCGTGTTTTGTAACAAAGATACCATATATTATTTCGTCGTAAACAATTTGGATATAAATCATTGTATGTCCTTTATTATCTCTTCTCTTTTCTGTAGACCATCGATATATTTTTTATCGTATTCTATTCATGTATATGCTCAAATCATATTTCCCATGATAGCTGCATAGCTATCCGTATCTCCACCGATATTCACGGCATTGATCAATGCCTCGAATCTTCATCCGCGCAGAAAAAGCGCATAGACTATTCATAAGGTAAAAAGGACATATCCTGATTTGAAAATATCTTTCGGATTATTTTCATCGACTTTTCCTCGACCAAAAACCTCTATGATCTGATCATCATCGAGCGTAAACGCTCCTGTGTCGTTGATATAGAGGGAAAGCGTAGTAAGCATATCGCTCACCTTGTTTCCGGCTTCCGGATATTGCTGTTCATAAGGCACGATAAAATCGATCAGTTGATGTAATACTTCCTGCTTATCTATTCTTTTGGTGTCCATATCCAGAAGCATCTTCAAGAATTTATGATGGACTATTGAAGCCACTACGGCGATATCGCTATCATGAGTCGCTCTTGTATAGTTATTGATTAGTCCAGCCATTTCCTCGTCGGAGATATCTTTGGCTGCGGCTATCGCCGCCAATGGGAATTGCTTCATCACGACGCCATTGCCTGCAGCATCTTTCTTTCATGCTTTTTCGATAGGTATACCTGACTGGATATTTTTCATACCATATTTTGTAGCGCTCCCGAATCCGTACGGGAATCTATCGTATTCTTCCTGGTGTTTTTTGAAGATATCATCAAGGTCTAATCTACCGAGCTCATTATACGATTTGATGAGAGCAAAAGTCAAAATAGTATCGTCCGTCACTCGTCCGCTTTCATCTGATTCGAATCCATGCTTTTTGAAGAACATATTGTTCTTGATGGGTAAATACTCTTCCACCCTTCCATGTTTTGCGAGGATCTGTCCTTGTGTGGTCATTTCTACAGGTGCACCCAAAGCGTCACCGATCGCTCATCATAGGAGTCAGGAAACGATCTTTTCTTTGAGAATATTATCTTTTCTCTGGGTATTATCGATATTTTCCATAAGTGATATAGAAAATAAAACACCTATATTTTAGAGTAATATTTTCCATATTCAAGACTTTTTGTAAAATATACAATTTTCTCTTGCAATCCATAAGAAATTGTTTAATATACAATTACTCAAGAGAAAGACATCGGTCAGTATCGTATATCTGCGACGGACTGCAAGAACGGTAGTGACCAACATCCCATCTAAGGGAATCATCTCTCGAGACATTATTACACCTACCGGGACTTTACATGAAGGAAGTCCTTACAGATTGTTCTCTACTTATTGTAATCTGTACAAGTTCATTAACAGCTAATAATCTAAAAAAACACATATGAAAACTCTAGATCATTTTGAAATCGCTGGAGGATCGGTCATGGGTACCCGGCATATGAAAATAGGACGGAACAACCAAGACCATTTCCTATGGATACGGGAGAGCAACTATATCATTGCTCTGGTATCCGATGGATGTAGCAGCGGTCAGCATAGCGAGGTAGGGAGTAAGATTCTTTCTTCCCTTTTCGCCAAGACGCTGGCAAGCTATCTCCGAAAAAATCACCATGCACTCTCTGACGAGAATTTATTCCGTCATGACTGGCTATGGCATAATGTACGCCAGGATGTCCTGGCTCGTATCCGCATCATTGCGCAGGATATGGATGAAAATCTTATAGATACTATCTGTAAATATTTTCTCGCAACCATGGTCGGCGTAGTGATCACCCCTGACATCACTTGTGTGTTTTCCTGTGGAGATGGAATATTTTTCATCAACGGAACACAGCAGGAGATAGGTCCATTTGCAAACAACAAACCGCCGTATCTCTGTTATGGAATCACGGGAAGCGAAGTGACCAGAAATGATCCATCGCTGCTCAGCATTCAACGACATGGCATATGGCAGACAGAGAATATCCAAAATATATTGATAGGAACTGATGGCGTTATTGACTTGTTTGGACTTGCTGAAAAGCAATTTCCAGGACAAGAGAGACTCATCGGCGATATCAGCCAATTTTGGACAGATGATATCTACTTCAAAAATCCTGAGTGGATACGCAACACGTTGACTATGATCAACACAGAAAAGCGAAAACCACTGTGGAACGAAAGAGATATCATCAAATATCCCGGTTTGTTGTCTGACGATACAACCATAATAACTTTAAGAAAAAAGGAGGAAACCGATCATGAAAACCGTGTATCTTAACGGCCAAGCACTCCGACTCACCAAAGAGATCGGAGCCGGCCAGGAAGCAGTAGTATATGATATGGGTAATGGTCAGGTAGCCAAAGTGTATCGTCTGCCCAATGACCCTTATTATGCGCAATCCCCTGAAGAGCAGCACGCTGCTCAAATCAGGATCTCCATGCACCAGAAAAAACTAATGGCATTTCCCAAAGGATTACCGAAAAACGTCATCGCTCCTGTACACCTTCTCAAGGACAATCAGGGCGTGATAGTGGGATTCACTATGCCGTTCATCACCGGTGCTGAAACACTATTGAGTTATGGCGATATCCAATACAGAGAATCCAAGAACATCTCGAACAACGAGATCAGGGATATCTTTGTCAATCTTCACCAGACACTCACATCGCTGCATAATCATGGAGTGGTTATCGGCGATTTCAACGATCTCAACACTTTGATCAAGCATCAACAAGCGTATATCATAGATACCGATAGTTTCCAATTCGGTCACTTCCTCAGTACTATGTATACGGAGAAATTCGTTGATCCTCTGATCTGCAATCTCATCACCAAGGGAAAAGATTCCTTGTGGACGATGACCAAAAATCACAATCCACTGGGTGACTGGTATGCATTTGCTGCAATGCTTTTCAAGACGCTTCTCTTTGTCGATCCGTATGGAGGCATTTATAAGCCGAAGGACTCAAGCAAACGCATCAAACAACAATTGCGTCCATATCACCGAATAAATGTATTCAACCCTGAAGTGATCTATCCCAAACATGCATATCCGTACAAAGTTTTGAATGGCGATCTGATTCATTATTTCCAGGACGTTTTTAGTAAGGACCTGAGAGGTGAATTTCCCATCAACCTTCTGAATAGTATGCATTGGCAGAGATGTAATGCCTGCGGGATAGAATATTCCACACCTCGGTGCCCTATCTGTTCTGTCGGCATTTCTCTATTTGCTCCGGTTGCCGTCAGCGGCAATCTGCAGGTGCATGAAATCTTTACAACGAATGGCGTTATACTCTTCACTACGTTTCAGAATAACAAACTCATGTATCTGTATCATGAAGATGATCACTACAAAAGAGAGAATACTGAATCCGTAATGGACGGACCACTTGACCGTGATCTCCATTTCGCCATCAACGGTACCGCTACGATCCTCGGAAAATCGAATGCTATGCTCACACAGTTTCCTGATGCTTCGCATCATAAGAACTTTGTCGACTGTGTCGGCAACAAACCGGTATTCGATGCTAATGCCCAATCCATCTTTTGGGTGGAGAATGGCAATATCTACAAAAGCAACCCTCTGGGATTGCAGTACACTGCCAGCAATATAGGACAAGGCATCTCTGACCAGACATTATTATGGACAGGGAACGCTTTTGGATTTGGTATGTACAAAGCAGGGAACATTCTGCAAGGATTCGTCTTTGATATGAATAGCAAGATAATCAACGATCGCGTTGCATTGCCATTCATCAAAGGACAGATCATCGACGCAAAATGTTATCTGAGCGATAGCATGGCGTGGTTGATGATCGCTACCAAGGACAAAAGCGCTTATATCAATCATTGTATTGTTGTAGATAAACAAGGGAATATCCTTGCTCATATAGACAACAGCAGCGATGACCATCCCTGGCTGACCCATATCAAAGGAAAATCAGCATCTGGTACATTCCTCTTCTGTCCCACCGATGACGGGGTGATGAGGATACAGTTAGATACTGCTGGACAGCTAGAAAGCAAAGTATTCACCGACACCGAACATCATGTCAATGAGCACTCGCAGCTGATAGTATCGTCCCACGGCATCTATGTCATCAAACGCAACAAGATCCTCTTGCTTGCGATGAAATAACGTAAACAAACAAATAGTACAAACAACTTTAAAACCTTGTGTTATGAAAAAGTTCGCATTACCGAAGCATTACGATGCTTCCAAAGCTGATCAGGTATACCGGATCGCTTACCAGAATCTGGCTCAGGAAGGTCTGGCTTACAAAGCCGCCGAACAAATCACTGATGCCGCAACCGACAAATTCAAGATCGCGCTGATGCCGATCGACGTGCAGAACACCTTCTGTATCCCGGGCTTTGAACTTTTTGTTCAGGGAGCTCCGGAAGACAGCAGACGTCTGACCGAATTCATCTACGCAAATGTCGGCAGAATCACCAAAATCTTCCCTACCATGGACACCCACAAGGCCATGCAGATCTTTCACTCGTTGTTCTTCATTGATCAGCAAGGGAATCCTGTACCGGCAAACACGATGATTTCTTCGGATGACCTCGTGAAGGGTATCTATGTGGTCAATCCCGGCATAGCCACAAGTCTCGGCGTCAGCTATACTGCACTGAGAAAACATGTGATCCACTATGCACAATCGCTGGAGAAGAAAGGGAAGTATCAACTGGCCATATGGCCCTACCACGCTATGATTGGCGGCATCGGCCATGCACTCGTTTCGTTGGTAGAAGAAGCTGTTTTCTTCCATACCATCGCTCGCAACAGCGAGTCCGGTATTGAAATCAAAGGCGGCAATCCATTGACGGAGAATTATTCCGTGCTGAGTCCGGAAGTGTTGGATACGTATGACAACACTGCCATCGCACAGAGAAACTCCCGATTCATCGAAAAACTACTCAACTACGATATGCTGATCATCGCCGGTCAGGCGAAATCGCATTGCGTAGCATCGAGCATCGATGACCTGCTTACGGACATCATGAGCAAAGATCCCGCACTGGCCAAAAAAGTGTACCTCCTTGAGGACTGCACTTCACCGGTCATTATTCCTGGCGTCATCGATTTCACCGATCATGCCAATCAGGCATTCGAACGCTTCCGTAATGCAGGAATGCATGTCGTGAAGAGCACTGATCCCATCGATCAGTGGCCTGATGTAGATGTAAACAAAATCAAATAACCAGTAATCATTGGAGGACACAACTATGTCAAAATCAGTTAATGTAGGGCTATTGCAAAACGCCCACGAAGACGGTGATCTCAGCCAGGGCTCATTGACTGCCCTTACCAAGATACCGGATATCGGCACCATCATCCAGGAAGGGCTTGGTGTTCCGATCGACAATATCAAATCGAGCGAAGTGATCCTGCTCAACATCCTGGTGGATGATTCAGGTTCGATCAGATTTGCCAGCAACGCCCAGCCCATCAGGGATGGACACAATATGCTGATCAAAGCACTGACGGACAGCAAACAGCAGGACAACATCGAAGTGCTCAACAGGTACCTCAATGGAACGGTGTTGTATCCATACACGCCGCTTTCCCTGGTGCCCAATATGGATTCCGCCAACTATGATCCTAACGGAGGCACTCCTCTGTTTGACGAGACGGCAAAGCTTTTGGCTACTGTCATCGCCAAGACCCAGGATTTCAAGAACAACGGCATCCAGGTACGTACGATTACACTCATCATGACGGATGGTGAAGATTGCCATTCGCATATCAGCAGCGCAGCTGACGTCAAAAAGATCGTCACCGACATGCTGAAAAATGAGGATCATATCATCGCTGCCATGGGATTTGACAACGGCAACTGCGATTTCAAGCAGGTGTTCGGCGAGATGGGAATTCCCGATCGCTGGATATTGACCGCACAATCCAATCCGAGCGAAATCCGCAAAGCGTTCCAGGTATTCAGCCAGAGCGCAGTGCGTGCTAGCCAGAGCGCAGCCTACCATAGCCAGACCAACCTTGGAGGGTTTGGTGGATAAAATACAGAGTGAATCACTCCTGTAGATCCAAGATAATGTAGAGCCCGTGCTGTTTTTCAGTGCGGGTTTTTCTTATTGTAAAAAATACAATTTTCTCTTGCAATTTCTATGAAATTGTTTAATATACAATTACTCAAGAGAAAGAACGTTTGATATCGTGTATCTGCGACGGACTGCAAGAGCGATAACAAGCACACCTCTCACCTAGAAAAACTTCTCATTGAGTATCAATCAAGACATCATGGGCTTTGTATGAATGAAGTCCTTACAGATCATCTTCTACTTATTGTCTTTATTACAATTATTGTTTTATCTACTTACCCTATCGCCATGGAGACCATCCTTCACTTCCTCGACATCGATACTATCTTCTTCACTGTACGAAGCTATCCGATGAGCTATATAGAGTTCTTCGGTACAGTCTTCAATATTCTCTGTGTCCGGTTGGTCTCCCGCAACAAGATCAGCAATCGGCCGATAGGCATCCTGGGCGTCATACTCTACATCTTCCTCTTCTACCAGATCCAGCTCTATGCAGATCTCATAGAACAAGGGTATTTCCTCATCACGGGATTCTATGGACGGTGGGCATGGACCCAAATTAGGAAAAGAGAGAAAAAGGATAAACAGAAAAAAGACATCACTCACACTTCACTCAAAGAGAATATCATCTATGGATTCATTACCGTCTTCTTCACTTTCGTTTTCGCCTATATCATCAAGCATCTTTCTATTCGATTCCCTGTAACCTTCGCTGAACCAGCATCCTATCCATATCTCGATTCCTTCACTACTGTGCTGAGCTTCGTCGCCACTATCCTCATGGCTCGCAAGAAAATCAGTTGCCGATATCTTTGGATCCTGGTCGATATCATCGGCATCGGCCTCTACTATATCAAAGGAGTCAAATTCATCTCACTCGAATATGTCGTCTTCCTTGTTTTAGCCTCTATCTGATTGATCCAATGGTTGAAACTCTACAAACAACAAAAAAGCATAGGCATGGCCTAGTGATAGGAAAATTCATGCCGCTCCACAAAGGGCACGAGGCGCTCATATCTTTCGCCAGTGAACGCTGTGAGATATTGACGGTAGCTGTTTGCAGCTTGCCCTCAGAACCTATTCCAGGAGAGCTGAGATATCAGTGGACTAAACAATCTTTTGCCCGCAACCCTGGAATCATCGTAGAGCATATCACCGAAGAGCTTCCTGGCAGCAGCGAATCTTCCAGAGAGATCTCAAAAATCCGGAGCGATTATCTCAAAAAGAAATATCCATCAGTCGACTTGATCGTCAGCTCAGAGCCTTATGGTGAATATGTTGCAGAATATATGGGTATCGATCATGTAATGTTCGATATGCAAAGAGCCCAGGTCCCAGTCTCTGGAACAGCAATAAGGAATGATCCATTCGCGAACCGAGAATATCTTCCTGACCATGTAAAATGATATTTTGTAAAAAAGATCTGCATCGTAGGAAGCGAATCTACAGGAAAATCCACCCTTACTCGTCTCTTGGCTGAGAGATTCAATACGGTGTATGTAGAAGAGATGGCGAGGTATTTAGTTTCAAAAACGCAAGAAGTATTGTTTCAAGATTTACAAAATATCGCAGTACTTCATGCTCAAACAATCAATCAAAGAACAAAAATCGCCAATAAATTACTCTTTGTGGATACTGATGTAAATATCACCAAATCCTATGCAAACTATCTTTTCAACAAAGAGCTTGAAGTAGATAAGCGAATACAAGAAGCTAACTCATTTGATCTCTACCTCTTCCTAGAACCCGATTGTGCATTCGTACAGGATGGAACGAGACTAGAACAGGAAGAAAGGAGTAAGCTCAGTGAGAGCCATAAGACACAACTACAAAAGGCCGGGATAGTTTTTGAGACTATATCAGGAAAAACTCGAGAAGAGCGTTATCAGCAAGCAGTGAAGATAATCCAAGAAAAATTCATTTTGTCTTCTCGTCCATCACTCATCAAAAGAGCTCAAACACTAATACCAAGAATGAAATAAAAAATTTTATCTCTTTACCTCTTACAACCATGAAAGATATAACAATCCCTACCGACGCATTCGTGAGCGTGGACAACACGAAAACCTTCGAAGATAAACATCTGAATGAGCTCTATGTCCAAGACGGCGAACAGGCTGCTCTAGCAAACAAGACCGTCGCTGATCTCTGCAGAAAGTACGGTATCCTCACTATCAATGTCCTTGAAAAACATCCGCTCGGACACCTCTCCCTGGCAGCGAATTATACAGACAAGAAACCCTTTGAAACTATCACCCATGAAGAAGTCCAAGCGTGGACTGAGGAGGAGAATGGGATAGGAGAAAGAGCAGAATTCACGCTTTCAGAATTAAAAAAATTTCTTTCTGAAGTCAAAGAGCAAATGCTCCGGCCCGATCATTCGATCCAGAACACCCAGGGTGTAGAGCTTACTGCTCCGCTCCAGGAAAGCGATTTCGATCTGACCATTATCAAAGGTACTGATCCAGCTAAAGAAGCATACAGCGGATTCGACGGAACGACATTGGATAGCGAACTCCAACAGAAGAATATAAAGAAACTCTTCATCGGCGGAGTTGCCACTGACTACTGTGTAGGCAAGACGGCGTTGGATGCTAAGCAGCTAAATTATGAAGTCTATCTCATCCAGGAAGCTATCAAAGGAGTCGCCGAAGGAACCACCAAAGACATGTTGGATATCCTTACTGCAAAAGGCGTGAAAATCATCGAC
>CAZJMP010000006.1:18475-32037 GCA_964547365.1 uncultured Candidatus Peribacteria bacterium
AACCACCAAAGACATGTTGGATATCCTTACTGCAAAAGGCGTGAAAATCATCGACATAGATACTTTCAAAACCATCATTTCTCAGGATTTCAATCCCGAAGAGATCATTGACTAAACTTTATCCGCTAACCCCATTCCCATGACCTTCAACGCAACCGCATACAAAGCACAGCTCCAGCAATTCCCTGACATCACTTTCGAGGACTATCAACAGATCACTGACCTCCAAGTCAGGAAAGATATCGCCAAGAGAAACAAAATCATTCAAACGGATGCCTACAACAGGACGATGACCCACCTCAAGTGAGAAAAAGGAAAACAACAGGAAACGTTCACGCTGTCATTTAGGAGATCTCCGAACAAGCAATATATCGTCGTCGACGGTGTCAGGAGCGCATTGAAGGATATATTAGGAATCAAGATTACTCAGGCAGAATTGGATTTCGCCAAGGCATTCTACGAAGATCAAAAAAAGAGAGGAGGCAATGGCTACTTCGATACTCAGATGCGACAGGAAGTAGTAGATAATGGCTGATATATACCACTCACTATCAAAGCCATAGAGGACTGAACCGTTGTCAGACCAAAAGAGCCGGTCATGACTGTCAGCGGTCCAGCAGAATTGGCTGCGGTATACGAACCCGTCTTCCTTAGGGCGTTTTTCAAGAGCATCATAGCTACCGACGCTCACTACCTAGAAGAGATTATCGGACAAGGTAGAGTTGCAGAATTCGGCAAGAGAGCAACACCAAATGAGGATTTTCATCTGGATGCTGTGGAAGCAAATATCGTCGGAGGCGGATTGAAACTGACGTCCAATGATGCTGCTGCTTTGGTCTATCCACAAGCGCTTTCTTCAGGTACTACGGCCCACAGATATCTAGCGTGCTATCCTACGGAGGATGAAGCATTTTTCAATGCGATAGAGAAATCAGAGAAGATCACCTTGCTTGTCGACCTCGTGGATTCTTACAGAGGCATCGACAAGATCATAGCTTTGAAGAAGAAATACAGACACACCGGCAAGGTCATCGGCATGAGATTGGATAGTGGAGATCTAGCTGATCAGGCGGTATATGCACTGAAACAGCTCCAAGCGAACGATATGCTCGATCCCAAAATAGATAAGATCGTCGTTGCAGATATCTCTACAGTAGACGATGTAAGGCGTGTAGAGGAAGCGGTAGAAGCTGCATGATTCAATCCAAAAGATTTTATCCAATACGGACTCGGCGGACTTTTGGTCGCAAGAAACAAGACAAGAGATGCGTTATCCGCCGCATATAAATTAACAGAAACAGAAGATGGTCCAACAGGAAAGCTTTCAAATGATGTAGATAAGGAGCCTACGCCAGGTACGCCAAATATCGAGATCCGCGACGGATATAGAGTCATCGTCCAGGAAGATGAAACAATCCAAGGCGAAAGATTATTGCAGAATGTCTATGAACAAGGAGCATTGAACTATGATGATAATGATATCCAAGCTATCGATGATGCAAGGGCAAGACTTCTGGAAACCTTCCAACGATTGGACTATCCAACCATAGATAGCCACAAGACCCAGATATATCGCCAACAAGTCAGAAATAGATTACAATGAATTGCAGCATAAGTTTTATCCCTTCACTCCATCGTCATGAAAATAGGAATAGGACAGATCAATACCAAGCTTGGAGATATTCCCTACAACCAAAAAAAAATAGAGGACGTCATCCAGCAAATCGGTAAAGACGTCGATGTGATTGTTTTCCCTGAAATGGCAGTCACTTGATATCCTTTGCATGATATGATCGATGACGAATCATTAGTAATATCCCAGAAGGAAGTACTCTACAAAATAAGGGATTTGGTTATGCAGACTAATGTGGACCTGAAAGTCATCCTCGGCTGCATAGATTATAATGACACGGAAAAACTGCCTTCCGGCGAGATGAAAAAATACAATGCCGCAGCAGTGATAGGAAAAGACATCCAGATGTATCACAAAAGACTATTACCGAATTATGATGTCTTTTTTGAACAGAGATATTTTGAAGCAGGAAAAGAAGGATTGACATTCAAAATCGGTAAGAACTTGGTTGGAGCATTGACGATCTGCGAGGATATCCGGGACGAGAATTATGACGTAAAACCTATCCAAGCATACAAAGACAAAGGCGTGGATGTTGTTTTCAATATCTCCAGCTCTCCCTTTACCAAAGGGAAATTGAGCAAAAGAATGAAGCTTCTCGAAAAACACGCAAGAGATATCGACGCTCACCTGGTCTATGTGAACCAGGCAGGCGGGCAGGATGAATTAGTTTTTGACGGCGCAAGCATGGTGATGACTCCTGATGGAAACTTGAGACATCTTGGTAAAAGATTTCAGGAAGATGTGACTATCGTAGATACGGAAAAACAATTTAATCGTGAATATACCTATGATGTACATTTTGAAAACGAGCATCCGCAAGCGTCGATGATCGAAGCGATGAAACTCGGTATGAAGGAGTATCTTGCCAAGACAGGGATCCAAGATGTCGTCATCGGCATCTCCTGAGGAATAGATTCAGCATTGAGTCTTTATCTGCTTGCACAAGTCCTTTCTACGGAACGCATCCATGCCATCTACATGCCTACCAAGTATAATAGCAATGAATCCTATACGCTAGCGAAACAATTAGCTGACAATCTCTGAGTGAATTTGAATGTCGGTGAGATCTGAAATGTTTTGAAAAGCTTCGAAACTTTTGCAGAAGATAAGCTCGGAAAAAAACCTGAAGGCATCACCCATGAAAATCTGCAGGCGAGAATCAGAGGCATGATTCTCATGAATATCGCGAATGATGTGAAATGAATGGTCATCAACAACTCCAACAAAACAGAGCTCGCTATGGGATACGGAACGCTCTATTGAGATTTAATTTGATGACTCTCTATGATCGGTGATCTCAACAAAAGAGAGATTTATGAAATAGCGAAATATATCAATGAACACGGTCGCAAAGAAATCATTCCAGAATGAATCATCACGAGAAAAGCATCTGCGGAACTTGCAGAATGACAAGTCGATCCCTTCGATTATGATAAGATCTCCGATGCGATAGAGGAGCTGCAATTCGGTGCTCCCGTCCAAGAGGTTGCAGAAAAATATCACATGGACCTAGAGGAGGTGAAAGCGCTCAGAAAGAGAATCAAGATCAATGAGTTCAAGGGTAGGCAAGCGCCACCGGTCATCAAGCTCAAAGAAAGATCAGTCTGAATAGGCAGATTATTTCCTATCGTAGAATAAACTTTTATTCCCTCATGATATCATCATGGAACAACATTTACTGTATTATCCCATCTTTGATCTCAATAGACCCAAAGCTCAAGAGCTCCAGCAACAGGCGCAAGGTCTATTATACAAGAATCTCCTCACCGATGATGAAGAGAAAGCCACTGCCTATCTTGTCGCATGAGGAGATGGATTCATGCTCGATACGATCAAAAAGAAATATGATTTCTCCAAATCCCCTGAAGAGAACAAACCCTTTTTCTGAATCAACTGTTGAACGCTCGGATTCCTTTTGAATGATATTTCTCTGGATCAACTTCCACTCTACATGGACGATATAGATACTATCAAAGCGCCGCTTATGCAAGTAGACATCCTAAAAGCCGATACAGCAACCGAGAGAAGATACGCGCTCAATGATATCGTAGTCGGCGGAAATCTGCTCGATTATTACAAGTTTCAGATTACATCTTCACAGCTTGACAAGAAATTCCATGGCACGGGCATCATGATATCTACCGCATTATGAAGCACCGCGTACCGGCTCAATAACTGAGGTCCGCTTATGCCTGCAGGAAGCTCGTTGCGATGAATAAGTGGTTTGGCAGCTTTGCCTTTTGACCATAAAATCATCACACCGGAAACCGTACATATCGATATCAAAGGCAGAACTCCTGTCATGGTCGGCGTCGACGGCTACGGTGGTAAAGTAGATGCTGTACAAAGTCTCACTATCAGCCCAACAGCTGATTATGCTATATTAGCATTCATCAAGTATACTCCGTTCGACACCAAAAGAATGCTCCTTGCAGAACAGAAACTTCTCAGAGATGATTTTTAATTTATTACCATATATCTCATGAAAGAAACAACATGACTCTTTATTACCCGTGCTCAACCAGGTTTTCACGATGGTCATATCGATAGTATCCTGGAAGCCATCAATGCATGAATCACGAAAATTCTAATCGGAGTATGATCAGCGGACAAAGAATTCACCAAAGACAATCCGTTTACCTATCAAGAGAGGAAACATATGATAGCACTCTCGCTCAAAGAAAAAATGCCTGATCTGAAGGTGGATATCTATCCTATTCCCCATAGCGATGATAGCGAAAAACGGAAAAACTATATTATGGACACATTGCCTGCATTCGACTACGTCATCAGTTCAAATCCTATGGTCCAGGAATGATTCAAATGAACAGAGAAACTATTTTTCCAGACTAGTGTCACTACCAACACTAGGGCATCGGTCATCAGACATAAGATCGCTTTGTGAGATTATAATTATCTCTCCAAAGTGTTGCCGAATAATGTCGTGGAATATATCAAGGAAATTAAGGCATATGAAAGATTGAAGGATATCTTCAAACAGGAAAGAGTAACGCCAAATCTAGTCGTCGATATGGTTCTATGCGATGATGACGGCAAATTGATATTGATCCAAAGAAAGAATCTTCCGGAAGGGATAGCATTGCCGTGAGGATTTGTAGATTACTGAGAAACTACGCATAATGCAGCGATCAGAGAAACCAAAGAAGAGATAGGATTGGATGTTGAGATAGAAAAAGAGTTAGGGATCTGGGATAATCCAGACAGAGATCCTCGTTCCCATAACGTAAGCCGCGCTTTCAAAGGAAAGATCATCGGATGAACGCTCCAGGCAGCAGACGATGCTAAGGCTATCATAAAAGTGGATCCAAAGGATTTGGGCACTATCAATTTCGCTTTCCCTGATCACAAAGAGATGATTTTGGAAGCTTTGAGAAAATAAAAAAAGGAACGCTTATGTGCGTTCCCTATAATTTTTATACTGTAGTTTTATATTCATTTAAAACTCACATTCTTTCGGAGCTCTTGGGAATGGGATGACGTCACGGATATTCTCCATACCGGTGATGTACATCATCAATCTCTCGAATCAAACTCAGAATCCTGCGTGAGGCACGGTTCCATATTTACGTAATTCTAGATATCGTCGCAATTCCTCTGATTTCATATTCATATCTTTGATCTTCTGCTCAAGGACATCCAATCTTTCTTCTCTCTGCGAACCTCCAATAATCTCTCCTACTCCTGGTGCGAGAAGATCAGCTGCAGCCACGGTTTTGCCGTCGTCATTGAGTCTCATATAGAACGCTTTGATCTCTTTTGGATAGTTGGTCACGAAGGTCGGACCTTTGAAAATCTCTTCGCAGATATATCTTTCATGTTCGGTCTGAAGGTCGATTCCTCGCTCTACAGGATACACAAATTTCTTTCCTGACTTCTTCAACAATTCGACTGCTTCGGTATAGGTCACTCTATTGAAATCAGAATTGATCAATGCTTCGAGCCTTTTTTTGACATCAGGATTGATGAATTTTTCGAAGAATTCCATCTCTGCTGGTGCGTTGTCGAGGATGTATTTGAAGACATATTTTAATAGCGATTCAGCAAGATTCATATCGTCATTTAGGTCCGCGAATGCGATTTCTGGTTCGATCATCCGGAATTCGGAAAGGTGTTTTGTTGTGTTGGAATTTTCCGCACGGAAGGTAGGCCCGAAAGTATATACTTTGCTAAATGCCGTTGCAAAAGTCTCTGCGTTGAGCTGTCCACTTACGGTCAAATTTGCTTCTTTGCCGAAAAAGTCTTTTTTGTAATCTACGTTCCCCTCTTCAGTCTTTGGCATATTGAGAAAATCCAATGTCGATACTTTGAACATCTCCCCTGCTCATTCTGCATCAGCTCCGGTAATTAATGGTGTATGCGTATAAATGAATCCGTTCTCATTGAAATATTTGTGGATTGCGAAAGCAAGCAATGATCTCACTCTAAACACTGCAGAGAAGGTATTTGATCTCGGTCTGAGATGCGCTATCTCGCGAAGGAATTCCATACTATGTCCCTTCTTCTGAAGCGGATAATCGGTAGGGCAATCACCTATCAAAGTCACTTTTTTCGCTTTAACTTCGAAAGCTTGTTTCGCTCCTTGTGAAGCGACCAATGTTCATTCGACGGTAACAGAAGATCCTGTTGTGAATTTACAAATCTCGTCGAAATTTGGTAGATCATTCTCGAAGACGATCTGGATATTCTTGAGGTAAGAACCGTCATTCAATTCGATAAATCCGAAGGTCTTGGAATCCCTGACACTCTTGATCCATCAGTTGAGGAGGACGTCCTTGTCCATAAATTGTTTGTGGTCGGCGTAGATATGCGCGATAGATGTCGGTTTCATATGTGTTTCAAAAAATAGATAAATAGGAGTTTACCTATATCGTTTTTACTGATAAAATCAAGCAAGCACAAACAAAAAAAGTCTTGATTTTCCATCTTCAATCATTAGTTTTGGATCCACGTAAAAAAAACAAAACTCACTATGACAGAACTTACAGAACATGACCTACAAGACTATGGCAACCATTTCAACGCATTGATCTCGGCGTTGAGATTAGGAATGGATGTGGACCAGTACCGATTACAGATGCCGCATGAGTATTTCAGGGCAAAGTATCCTGATAGATATCAACGTATCTCATATCCAAAATCTTTTGATTACAGAAGACTAGAGATCATCGTGGAATATTTCAACAAACAAATCCACAAAACCAAACAGCTCTTACAAAAATTACTCAGAGTTGTTGGTCAGATCATCTACGGTAATGCAAACCAATTTGTTTGTGCTTTGCCATAATACCACGTACATGGTACTCAAAAAAGCGAAGGAGATTTTCCTTCGTTTTTCACTTTTTTAAAAAAAAGACTTGATTTCAAGCCAAAAATGACTATTTACATTTTGAACAAAATCCGAAAAGTATGTCAAGAAAAGCGTGTAGAACGGAGGTTCCACTTCCAAAAAATTTCCGCGATTGCGGACAAAGCAGGAATTATTCCAGCGTAAAGAACCCTCCGAGCCACATCAGTACACAATTCCTTGATAAAAAGACCGACATGGAACGCCTTGTCGATCAAGGAATTGAGAAACCTGACTGGTTCAAGGGATTTCTCAGTAACGTAGGGATGGAAAAAACTTTGGATTATGCCGAACAACAAATCCATTCTTCTTCCAAGCTCAATGAACAAGACAGGACGGAGCTTTTATCTATTATAGCTTCGCACCCTCTTCGTCAAAAAGAAATTTAACCAACAAATTGTTTAAAGAAAATCCCCCGGTTTCCCGGAGGGATTTTTCGTTTCTCGAAAAAATACCCTTGAATATTATTTTGTGAATCATATAGACCATACACACAAAACAAAAACACAGTGGTATGGCAAAAGATTACTTAGCAAAAAGAACTGATTTCAAATTAACCAGACACGAAACCCCGCGCGAAAAGACCATCAATGGTATTGTTCACCTTTCCGAAGAACGGCAGCTTTACACACTCAAACAAGCCTCTGATCCGGATTTGATCAAAGGTATTGCAGAAAAAACCTCATACAGAGAGGTAAACAAAGCTGCATTAGCGCACAAAAATTATCCAAAGGATAAGATACGTGGCAACAAAAAAGATGCTAAACAAAAGTAATTAGTACATTTGTTTATAAAAAAAATCCCCCGGTTTCCCGGAGGGATTTTTTGTTATTATTGAAATTTGTATTATAAACTGCGTGTTTTTGCCTCAGTTAGACACTTGTCGACAAACTCAGAAACCCCTATTTCGTACTGCTTTTTTGTCTTGTATTCGCGGATAGAAAGCGTCTTGGTTGATTCTTCCTTCTCTCCTACGATGACGATATATGGGATTTTTTCGACCTCTGCGTTGCGGATTTTTTTGCTGAAAGAATCATCACTACTATCGACATTTGCTCTCAATCAGACCTTCTTCATCTCTTCTACAACCTCATTCGCATAATCAACGAATTTCTCAGCTACAGGGACCAACTGTACCTGTACAGGTGCAAGCCACAATGGGAATGCTCCAGCAAAATGTTCAAGCAAGAATCCGATAAATCTTTCATGTGTGCTCAACGGTGCTCTGTGGATACAGATAGGTGTTTTATCTGTTCCGTCCTTGTCTTTGAACGTGAGATTAAATCTTTCTGGCACGGCGAAATCTACTTGATTGGTCGCTAACGTAAACTCTCTTCCGATGACAGACCATATCTGTACATCGATTTTTGGACCGTAAAATGCCGCTTCATTTTCTACCTCTACAAAAGGCACGTTATGTTTAGTCATAATATCTCTGACCCGCTTCTCGGTCTTGATCCATAATTTCTCGTTGTCTACATATTTCTTTCCCAATCCTTCTTTGCTGTGAGTTGAAAATCTCATCTGATACCTATCTATTCAGAAAAGCTCGAAATAATATTTGTACATCTCGACGACTTTCATGAATTCCTCTTCGAATTGATCTTCGGTACAGTAAATGTGCGCATCGTTCATCGCCATGGATCTTACACGCATCAAACCAAACAAAGAACCTGAATCTTCATATCTATAACAATGTCCGTACTCCGCCAACCTGATCGGTAAGTCTCTGTATGATTTCGGTTCAGCTCCATAGATTTTGTGATGATGCGGACAGTTCATGGATTTGAGATAATAGGTCTCTCCATCCAATTGCATAGGAGGGAACATGCTTTCTGCATAGTACGGAAGATGTCATGAACGAAGATAGAGCTCCTGTTTCGCTATATGCGGAGAGCGTACTCTCTTGTATCCATACCTCGCCTCTGTCTCTTTCGCTAAGTTTTCTAATTCGTCAGCGATGATAGTTCCATTCGGCAACCAAAGCGGCAATCCTGGACCTACTTCATCATCGAAGGCATAGATGTGCAATTGTTTTCCGAGGAGTCTGTGATCGCGTTTTTTCGCTTCTTCCATCATCTCGATATATTTCTTCAATGCGTCCTTGTCTTCAAATGCTAATCCGTAAATTCTCGTCATCATAGGATTCTTTTCACTTCCTCTCCGGTATGCGCCTGCTATCTTATCGATCTTGAATGCATCAGGATTAATCTCTTTGGTATTGTCGACGTGAGGTCATTCGCACATATCGATAAAAGTCACGAATACGTCACCGAGCTTGAACGGCTTCAGATATTCTGTTATCTTCTCATATTTTTTAATGTACTCGGGGTTGCTGTCCTTCAATAATTTATCTTTCGCAGCAGTAGGAATAGTGTTGATGTAGTATGAAAAAATCGTCTCACCTTCCTTCTTGAATTCATCGATCAGGTCGATTTTGAACTCTTCGCCAAGCATAGTGATGATTTCTTTCGCCTGCTTGTAGTCGAGTTCTATTCTATGGAATGGCTGATTCTCCTTGATGATTTTGGTCATCACTTTGTTCAGCTCTTTCAGGTGTTCATCGCCAAATTCCACGCCTTCGGAGAAAATGAAATCATAATAAAATCCGGTATCTATTGCAGGTCCGATACCGAGTTTTGCGTGAGGATCCACTGACCTCTGCACTGCCTGCGCCAAGACATGAGATAATGAGTGACGACTCTTGTACAAGGCATTTTCTTCATGGTGTTCTTTGTTCATGATAATGAATATGTGATAAAATTACGATAAAGTATGCAATAATGTCTGTATATCATTTTGGAGCAAATCGTTCATAGGAGTGAATGTTTCCAATGCTTCCATCGGCACTCGCTGTACATCGTTCGTATCATCTAGCGCTTGTGCTGTCCCGGATTCCCGTTCGCAATGATAGAGCAATCTCACCCGATTGGTCTTGCCGCTAAAAGACATCCTTACGTTATTTCCGATCAACTTGCTATTTTTCACTTTGATGCCGACTTCTTCCATGATCTCGTTGTCGAGATTTTTTTCTATGCCTTGCATACCCATATTTGGCTCCAGTTTGCCTCCAGGGATAGATCGTTCTCCAGGTCTGGTCTGATCCGTGAGCGACCTTTGATGAACAAGATAGCTATCTCATTTTCTTATCCACGCACTGACGGTCACTAAGAACATGTTGGCATCCATAGTTGCTCATCATAAATAAAAAAGCCTATCTGATATGCTCAGTAGGAGTTTTCTGTTTCCAATAACGAACTCCTACCATTATGCGATGGTTGTTGTGGTAGTCGTTGTTGTGGTGGAAATAATTATTTTCATGTCTTCATCGTAGTCTTTTATAGAGAAAAAACAAGCATATTTTGTTTCATAAAAAAGTCTTTCAAGATTTGACAAATATATTTTTCTGTATATAATTATATAAAGAATTACTACTCATTTTATATTTTCACCTATCACATTATGAGTAAATGAGGGCCAGAAAAAAAACTTATTTTACTACCAGAACCCACAGAACAAAAAGAGATTGATCAGAAAAAATTCGAAGACATCAATACAAGAATAAAAAACCAACCTGATCAATTGGAAAAGGTTTCCAAGGACAGTTTTACATTCCTCAAGGAATATTTGGCTACAAACAAAGATTCTGCTGCAGAGATGCTTTACAATACACTCAAAGCACTCAAAAATACTGAAAATCTTGAAAAAGACGATAAAAAATCATTAGAAAATATAAGAGATATGATTTTGAATGAAGAAAATATAATGATCGACGTAGGAGCCTATCAGCTCAAGACGGAAGTATTCAATGATAAATTTGATTTGGCCGCACTCAAGAAATATGGAGAAACTTTCAATACATGAGACTCACTTACGTGGTTTGGAAACATTACGGACACATATACAAAAGGAAAATTCCCTAATTTTGACAATCTTTTTGTAACCGGTGAATTCAAGGACGCATATTTCACACCTGCACAATTTCAATCAGAACTCTCCACCAAAAACGAAGAAAGAATGACAGCATTAGTGGCTGATCTGAAAGCGCTTGATATTGTCACCTTTTTAAACGACAATAGTGTCAATGTCGCTTCATTAGATAAAATCACCGACAATAGCAAGCTTACTCTTATTTTGGAAAGCAAATTCCCGACTATGATCCACGGCCGCTATGAATTCAATTATCTCCTTGAACAGAATCCTGATATCATGACCACCTGGACAAAAGCAGTATCTGCAAAAAAAACCGCAGAAACTGAAATACTAAATAAGAAAACGCTAGAGACCCTTACAACAGATTTTACCGCAAATAAGGTATTGGAGAAATATCTCGCCAACAACAATAATGTAAAAGATAGTATTTATCTCTATAACCAATGAACAAAAAGCAAACTCAAAGATATCATCGAATTATTGAATACAGCTATAACCACTGATCCATCAAACACAAGAGTAACTAATTTAATTACCTATCTCAAAGCGGGTAATTTTAAAGATTTTCAATCTACTATTTATAATAATGAAAAAACATTTTCTACAACATATGTTAATCCAGATTTAGATGATTCAAAAATATGAGAAAAAACATATAAATGAGTTGAAAGCTTTTTAAAATATTGAGAATGAGTTATAATAGCCAGTATCGATGATTTACCAGGAAAAGAAAAATCATACAAACGAGAAGATTCTAAAATATATACAATGAATCTTTCTGATGGGTGATATTATGTATTTTATAAAAACTGAAGAGTAAAGGTTAGTGATAAAAATTGAAACTTTGAAATGAAAAATACGTCAGATCTTGTAAATCCTACTCCTACTGAAGCAATCATAACTACTACAGAGACAACATCAAATGCAGCTGAAATCAAAAAGACTCTTGCGGCCTTTGATGTAAGCAAAGTGACAATCACTCTGTATTCATGAGTCAAAGCAAGCGACTATAAAACACTTTTCACTGCGGTTGCTACTACGTGAACTGATACACAAATCATAGCAGCTAATGCATACATGACTGCACTTACGACAGGAAAGGATCCTACGCTTAACGGTACAAATACCGATAGTCAGCCTGGAATTTTAACCTTCCAGACTATCTGCACTGCACTTGGCCAAAAAGATATCTATACTACCGTCAAAGCAAGGATAGACAAAGAACTTGCTGCTGCGAAGACAGAAAAAGAAGCAGAAGCTAAAGCCACGCCAGTGGAGAAGAAAGAAACTGTAGAGACATCTCAAGCAAATCCAAATACAAAAAAAAATAATACATTTGGATCCTGAGGAGGTTTAGGAGCACCTTTGCCTTCAACAAACGAATCTTTTCAAAGCACATTAAATACGGTAAAACAAAATGCAGAGGACGGTACAATAACTGGAATTGGAAAAGATAAAAACATATATCCATTTGTGTTTAAGGGAGCAAAATTTATTTATAATTCAAAAACTGGTGGATATGCTCCGATGCCATAATTTGATAGCTCTAGAAACAAGCTTTACAAAGTCTTCTTCACCACTACCTCTGACAATTTTGAACAAGAGCACTTTATCTACAACCCTTCCATCTTTATATACAAGATAGATCTTTCTTTTTGGAACATCTCCAATTTTCATTATTCATTTAGATTCAGGCAATATACAACTCTCATCACACATCGGATAAAACACGCCCACAACTTTCCCATAGGATTTTTTTTGCAATTCGTCGATGGTCATTATATACAAAATCAATTTTTTCTCTGTATATATCACACATATTTTGATTAGAAATTCCTTCCTGAAACCATACACTACACAACAATAATATATGGAAAAATGGAGAATGGAAACATCAATATTTCAATATCTTTCCATATTTAACTCTTTCACTCTTTCGCTCATGAATTATATATTAGTGCCCGTCATCGCTGTAGCGTTTGCATGGATTTGACTGAAACTATTTCGTCGACTCAAGGTCTTGGACAAACCAGGTAATGATCTTAAAAACACAAGAAAACCGGTACCTACTATCCAAGGAATTTTTGTCTACTTAGGGTTTTTTGTCAGTATCGCGATATTGTTTCCAGAATATTTGCAGAGTAATTTGTTTCGGTGATTGATCTTTTGATCACTCCCTATCATTATTTTTGAGCTCTTTGAAGAGTTTCATTATATAGGGAAAATAGGCTTCAAGATACCGCCGATGTTTAGGTTGATCTGACATATAGCTGGCGCGTTGTTGGCTGTCCGAATAGGGAATATCGGTCCGCAAGAATTCATTTTCAATGGAAATGTTCTGCTCATACCTCAATGGCTTTTGGCGATTGGATTCACCTTGTGGTCTATCCTCTGTATCAATGCCATCAACCGATTTGACGGCATCTACGCGCAAGCGAGCGGCGTCTCTAGTATAGGTTTTCTCACTATATTTTTGCTTATCCAATTCGTCGTCTTCAGGGAATATACCCAATTTACCGAGGCTAATATGCAGATCTTGCTGTTTGTAAAAAACATTTCTTTCGTCCTGTTTTGCATCGCACTTGTCTCTACTTTCGTGGAATACAAACCACTGGGGTTGGTCAGAGA
>CAZJMP010000007.1:0-15974 GCA_964547365.1 uncultured Candidatus Peribacteria bacterium
TCTATTGCTGGTTTCGCTTTCATCAGCAATCATGCTCCTCATCAGCAGATCGTGTCGTCTACTGTCTGATGTCTATCCGGACAGAATATTCTCGGATTGATGAGCGAGAACTTCAAAATTCACTTCTCCTGCGCTTTTTTGATCAGCGAAGTTTCGATGAAACTCTTGAAGATATCTGGGAAAATAGAGACGATATGGATATGCATTCTTCTTGAGTATAATTAAAACCCTTTCGCGATATATTGTACTAGTCTGATAATGACGTATGAAGAAACTACGATGAGCAACCCTACCAGTGAACCTATGATTCCCTTCTTTGCGTTTGCTGGATCCTTTCCTGAGCTTGATGCCAAGATAAACATGATGCCTGATACGACCAGCGCTATCGTGACTAATGTACCGATAAAGAATGTTGCGGATAATACCACATCTTGGACAAATAATCCTACCGATGTCGCTTCTCCTTCATCTCTGACTGATTGTCTTATGCCTAAGGTATCATAGATATTAAGCTTGCATTGTCAGTTGACGAGCAAGTCTGGATCGCATGTGATTCCCATGACGCTTTCTGCAGGACATTCATCTCCACAGGCTTTTATCGCTGTATTTAAAACTGTTTCGCATGTGGAAGTGTCAGGTTTTTTTATACAAATCGAATATTGTTCGTTTGCAGCGTCTCTGCACGGGGTTGTACATTCTGCAGCTTGTGAAAAACTTATACCCAATGTTGCTATCAAGACTAGCATACCCATTATTTTTTTCATTTTTTTGTATAAGAACTAAATCTTCTCAAATATATTAATTCTACTTGATTTTGCAAACTAAGATACATACCTTATCTTTATGAAATCCCTGAAAGATTCACTAAGAAAAAGCTTGGCGCATAGGCATATGGGCCATCAAATGGTCGGAGCGGTCGCACTCAATGCGGTAAGAGCGTTTTTGGGTATGCCTACCTTGGAAGGATATGTCAGATTCAAGGCACTTTTTCTTGTTACTTCGGATCAATCGCTCAAAATAAAGATTTTTCAACAAAAAAACCAGATCTTACATGAAGTAAATCTGGCGCTTGTAAAGGTAGGATATACTACCAAAGTCGATGAATTGCGTTTTAAATAATATTATTCTTCTTTTTTGAACTCTTGGAGATAGGTTGTTTCAAATTCATCATATACGCTTTCTATGAATTTTTCGTAGTTCGGTATGATTTTGTTGAGGTAGTCATAGATTTCTTTTTCCGGAGATTTTTTCTCTACGAGATTCATAAATTCATCTGCTTGCTGGTCAGTCATTTTTGCCGCTATGTTTGTCATCACTCGATCAAAGACCATTGGTTCTATTTCATCCTTGAGCATATCTATCCCTGCATCATCCATATCAGGCATCGCTTTGATGATGAGTTGTTCTATGAATGCGTCATTATCAAACATCTTTTTGTTTTTTTACTATGGTAAAATCATACTTTGACCTTATGTATCTTATCCGAAAAAACAAGATAATTTGGTTGTACTCTATATTATAAATTACTATTGACATTTTATATTAAATCAATATAAGTTTATTAACAAAATAAAATCTTAAATATTTTAAAAATGAAAGCATTGGTATTCGTTTTTGCAATCTTGTTTGCCATAGTGGCAAGCGTTGCGCAGGCTAACACAACTACTGACACCATTCCTGCCGGAAAGGTATCCTATCAGCCTACATTAGGCGGTAAAATCCTTAATATCAAAAAAGATTCCTCAGTTATCATCACTGGCGTTGATTCCGTGGTGGTTGTCGCTAAGGATACGGCAAAACATTCGGAAAAAGTAGCCGTCTACGTTAACGGCAAAGTTACATTTACTGACTGGCTGAAAGAAGGATATACCAGTCAACCTGATCCTGCTGATACCACGGGCAAAAAAGTCATTATTGTGGCTACTGGCGGTGATGAAGATGATCCGTCGACTCCTTGGTATGCTATTGCCTGGTACTGGTGGGTGTCCATCGTTAGCGTTGTTATTGGTGGACTCTATATTGCCTTTCGCTGGTGGTAATACAAAAAAATTCTCTCATAAATTCCTGTGGTTTTTCCATGGGAATTTTTTTATTCCGGCTCGTCGGTGATATAGACGACAGATTTTCCTATAGTAATATTATCTTTTATGATTCCGTACTTTTCTGCATTGACACATCCATGAGAGATAGCATTATCATCTGTTTCAGTCGATTTCATCCTGTTTTCATACAGGTCTTCATCTCATTTTGGCTGATAGATCGGATGTATCTCGAGCGTGTATTTTTCTAGCTCTCGCATCTTATTCTTGATTTTTTGTGTTTTGCTATCTATAGGAACAATGATCACCGATGTTTTTGGGCCATCGATCTTGTAATTGCTACTTAATGGCTTGCTTTTTTGTATGAGAAACAGTCATTCGGGCGTGTTGGTATTCACTTTTTTATCGTGATAGACCGTTCCTAGATTTGTCCTGTAATATTTGTATGGCACCCATTCTCCTTCTTGTCCTATATTTTTTCCTAGGAGGCTTAGTTGCCTATTTAGGAGTTTATGGTCCTTGGTGAAGAGATACATGTGGAAGTCCGTCTTGGAGATAATGAGATAACTTGTGCCGTTGTTGTTGATCTCTCCTGCGACGAATTTCTGATAGATATTTTTGACGTCTTGCGGAATATTTTGATTGTCTAGTATTTCCTGTTTCTCCAATCCGAAATATTCGTCTGAGATTCTGAAAAATGTATTCATGTCTATTTTTCCTGTCGCTTTATTCGATGCATATTCTGATTGTTTCTTCATTCCGTACATTTCCTGCATTTTTGTGACGTCTCATGTTCTCAGACATGCTATCAATTCTTTTTTTACTTCTTCATTATCGATATCATTGATTGCGCTTGCGATGCTCTCATATGAAAGAAGCATATCTTTCTGATCTTGTTTGACATACTGTTTGATGGAATCTGTTGTGAAGTACATCTTTGTCGGCAGGGTAGCGGTTGAATCTTGTTTCTGCAGCTCTTTTTTGATTTCATTGCTTTCTTTGTTTTTGGATTCCTGTTTGCCCATATGGATGATGCCTGCGATCAATCATCCGGTGACAAGCCCTATAGCAGTGAATTTCCCTACTTTTTTGAATAATGCGTTTTTTTTCTCTTTTTTCTCTTGTTGCTGTTCTTCTTGGAACAATCTTCGTGCTTCTTCTGCTTTGGCTGGTATGTGTGCTCTTTTTTTCCCTGCGTATTGATTCAATATCAATCATATATTCTTTATAAATACTGACTTTTCATCAGCGATGAACCTGCTTTTCACTCCAGGCATATATTCTTCCTTGTCTTTGATCTTTTTTCGAACGCCATTTTTCAATTCATTTACCCTAACACTGAATCCTTCTTTCTCTTTGTAATATACCAATTCCATATTTTTCCCGTTTGATGCATAGGAAATCTTCACCACTCAGGCTCTGAGCAGTTCTACGCCTTGTATTTGTGATGATACAACCTCTTTGTTTTTATTCATTTTTATCTTTATCGATTCCTAAATTAGTATGTATTTTATAATATTCGGTTAGACTAATCTTGTTGTCTGCTAATATCGTCGCCAATTCCTTGCCTATATACCTTCGATGCCGTCATTCTTTTTCTATATTATCTACTTCTTTTCCTTTTTGATAACTATTATGAAACCCATATTCATGTGCATGATTCTTTAATCGATTGAAATATATATTTTCTTCGTTGATGGCGATTTTTCTTTTTGAACTTTTTTTGATTCTCATATCTACCGCTAGTCATAATTCGTGTTCGCTGGTTCTTGGCTCAGCTGCTTTTGTTGTGTGTATATTTTCTTCCCATATTTCTTGTTGGCGTTCTTTGTCCCTATATGCACTATATATTTCTATTTTATCTCCTTCAAATTCCTTGGTAAATGCTTTTGCTAACTCTTTTAATTTTTCACTCGCTTCTGTTCTTAATTGCAATGTGTTTTTGTTTTCTTTGGAATACCATTCAGATTCTAATACCATAAGATCTTGCGGAATATATCACTCTTGTATTGGGGTCTCTTTGCTTACATATTTTTGTAATGAATCATCTGAGACCATATCTATGGATGTATTTGTTTCCTTTAGGCATTCATATATGTTTTTTTCTGCTATTTTTTTGCAGGTATCTACATCATTTTTTTGCAGTGTTTTATACGCCTTTTTCGCTTGTTCTGCTATGTGTACTCTAGGCTTCCCTATATAATAATCCAAAATTTTGCTTATCATGGCAGAAAAGTCTTTTTCATTCATTTTTTCTTGTTGCATAGGAACAAACTCATTTTTTTCTTCTTTGTTTTTTAATATTTTCCATCATGTTCATTTTCGCTCTTTGACTTCATATCCATATCTATTTTCTTCTTTATATATATTTATTTCAAATTTTTCATTTTTCATGGTATAAGGAATGTTCACCACTTCTGTAGCTTGCATTGCTTCTTGATTTTCTCTCTGTTCTTGTGATCACATGCTTCTACCAGTAAGTAAAGCCACCGTTTTCTACTTTTTCTTGCCATTTTTTTTGTAGCACTTTCATTGCTTCATCGCTTATGATGATACGATTATTGTTTTTTGCGTATATTCTCTCTTTTCCTTTGACGACCGTTTTTTCTACGTCTCCATGGACTATTTTGAACATTTTTGGTGGAATTCCCAGTCATCGTGACATAGCTCTGATTATCAGTTTATCCACTATCTCTCTGATTTTTGCTATTTTTTCCTCTGTGCTTGGCTCTTTTCCAAATCTGTTTCTATATCCTTGCAAGAACATCCTGTATTTTTCTGATTTTTGTTGCATGTTCAAAAGCTTCATCATATAGAAACGGCTAAACTCCCTTTCTATGTTCTTTTTGGTGAATGCTAGATTGTTCAGTCTTGGATCCTTGTCTTTGTTTTCTATCGCCCGTCTTTCTCGATTGATATCTTTGGTTTTGTCTTTTTCTCCAAATGCTTCGCTATTGTATCTATCGAAGTATGTCTTTCCTTGTAACATGATACTTATAGGCCTATCTGCGCTATTGTCGATAGCGTTTTTTTTGAGCAGATGTCTTTTCTGATATCTTTTTTCCCTGATTTTTCTCACCATCTTCGTTACCATATCCACATCTTCAGAAACTTTCGATTGTGCATTGTGTCATCCTATTTCAGCATATAAATGTGCTTTGAACGTTCCATTCCCTACTACGCTATTTTCTTTTCCCTTGGATCGAAATCTATTGTATGCGCTTTCGAGCGTCGCATCCAACTGCAATAACGGAAAATTCTGTACAAGTTCCGGATCTAGCCTACTTTCCGTCGTCAACCTTGCTAGGTTTGGCGTTTTATCGAATTCTTCTGTGATATTTTTTAAGAATTCCGGATTTTTTTTTGTCGAGTCGGCGCCGCCCATTCTCATAATGAGTTGATCCACGCGTTGAGGATTCATATCGGGGTAGGTGTTCAGTCTTTGAATGTTTCTATAGAGAATCATATCTCCGAGCAATTTATATATCTTTCCTATGTTTCTTTTTTCTCCTTTCGGAAAATCGAATGTATGTTCAAACACCGTGATATTATATTGGGGATTCTTTTTGACGAATTCATCTATCTTGTCTTTTGTTATTTTATCAAACGGCGTTTCCTTGTTTGGTCTATTGAAGAGAATGACCATCTCGTATTCATTTTTGTTGATGTTTTTTTGTGCTGTGGTGTATGATTCTAAGGTCTTTTCAATGTCTTCATATTGGTCTACTGGGAAAGAAACCACTAGCTTGGTCTCTTTTTTCATCGGTTTCTGTCTTTGATAGTATGATTCCACAATCTGCTTTTGCCCTGGATTCTCGCGAAAACCTTGTTCTAGATACTCCTTTTGGTATCTAATATTTTGCGTTATCGGCTTGTTTATCTTGATCTCCGTACTGATTCCTGTTTTCAATAATTGATACGCCTTATTTACTTCTTCAGGAATCTTCTTTCTGTTTGCCCCTGCATGGAAATCGAGAATTTTTCCAATACCTATCAGGAGTTCTTGACGGCTTTCATTGATTGTTGATTTTTTCTGATAAGGAATTTTTTCCTCCTTGTCTCTGATTTTTTTTCGTTCTTTTCCTATCTGTTCGTTGATCCTTATTTTGAAACCATTATTTTCCTTGTAGATTACGATTTGGAAAATCCTTTTGTTGGTGGTATATGCTATTTTCACCACTCCGGTTCTCAATAATTCTACGTTACCGTCGATTTTTTTCTCTATTATCATTTTATGATTTTCTTTGCTCTGTTTTTCTGTGGCAAAACCTTTGATATAGATCCCCATACCGCTGAGATTCGCTTTTTCATCATCGTTGTCTGTAGTTATATATTTTTGTGTCACTTTTTGTGAAAGCTCATTTTTCTCTTCTTCTGAGAGATCGGATAAAATGTCCGCCATCTCTTTTTTCTCTTGTTCTGCGGCTAATTGCTTGCTTGCTACGTTGAGCACTTTTTGGTATCTTTCATTGAGTTTGTTGATCATGAATGAGAAGTACTAGAGTATAAAACTATCTTCCCAAATCCGGCCTTCTTCTGACTCCTGATGAAGATGTACTTTCCGGTTCTGATTCTGTGATTGGCTTATTTCTTTTTTCTCCATGTACCGGCAACTCATGCTTTCATTTTTTCTGTTGTGTATCTTTTCATTTTTTTGATTGATCCTTGAGATTGTTTTGTGCAAAGGTGTTGTCGAATCCTAATCCTATTGCATATCCTGGCGTTCCTGGCGTCACTACGGTCTTGGTGGCTTCCATTCCCACATTGACGAATCTATCCGCTTGTGTCAGGACTGTACTTCCTGGCGTGCTATATACCGCATTGAGATCTAGGGTAAGTCATCCGCTGGTTACTGCAGCGTTGGTGCTGCTTGATAATGAATTCGCTATTTCTTGCACTCCCGTATAGATTCTCATACTCGCCAATTCAGGATTGGTATGTCCTATGTTGGCAGCAGCTAATGCTGATGGGTTGTTTGTATTCAACCGTGTGATGAGCTGTGTCTTGTATGATAGTGGTAGTGGCTTTGCTGCGATATCGCGTATCACTGCAGTATGCCGTGATGATAAGTCTGCCGGTGTCAGATGTCCTGCCACCACTTGCGTCGCATCGGTTCCAGATGTAACAGTAAGGCTCAATGTTCCTCATGGTTGTACATTGTTTGTATTATTGATGAATGTGTTCAAATTTGGAGTAAGATCGTTTCCGGAAGCATATCCTGATTCCGTATATTTTCCCAGATTGTATTCTGCATGTCCGGTTCCTGTTCCGGTAGTTTCCGTATTGGTCACTGCATTTTTTGCAGTAGCTAATCCAGCGGCATAAGAGATACCAAATGCTATAGCACCAGCTTTACTTGCTCACAAAATAGCTTGTGCATGTTGTCTGGTCTTGAATCTCTTTCTCGCTTTTTCGTATCCTTGTGTTTCGAAGGTATCTCCTGTTCCTTGTTTGATGAGATTGTTGGTGCTATCATAATTAGGCTCCGCTCTCAGTGTTGCGAGATCGATACCTAATCTTCATGCACCTGCCAATACCACTCTTTGTAGTTTTTGGTATTCTGCTTCCGCTACTGTCGGTTTCTGTGAACCTAAAAAGTTCTGTCCGGTCTCTTTGTGGTAATCCAAACGAGCCAATCCTTCAGTGACAAATTGCTTGAGCGTATTTTGCTCTGTTGCGTTCAATACCTCCTTCTTTTGCAATAATGCTGTGATATCTGCTGTCAAATCCTCAGTCAGATCGAGTTGATCATGCGATGTTTTGACATAGTATTGCCGTTGTCTTCTGTCTTTGAATTTCTTTCCTCGGAAACGTCCTTGCCATCGTTTCATTCCTGCTACGGCATTTGCGATCCTTTCGCGTTCTGCACGAGTATCCAAAACTTCTACAGCTTGTTTTCTGAGGTATAATCTATGTTCTTTGTTGTAGTGAGAATATTTCGCGAACAATGTCTTGGTAAAAGCTACTCCACCCACGACACCTGCTGCTCCGGCTAATGGCAGTCCAGCTACGCTTGCTGCGATACCTGGTGCAACCATAAATCATAGCTTGGTGACTCCTCGCATCCATCCAAACATCTTCTTGAATCCTGGATGTTTTTTGAACCGTCTTGAATTCTTTACGGGGTCATCGATCCATCTTCCTATTTTTGCTGCTATATTTAGATTTTCATCTACGCTGTATGCTTCCTCTCCCTTGTTGAGAATCTGAATCTTGAGTTTGATGGTCTGTCTTGCGATGCGGAGGAGTGCGCGATCACTTTTCTGCTTGTTCCTAATCTCTTTGATTGCGTTCTTGTTATCAAAAGAGATTCCCAATTGTTTGAGGAAGTCAGGCATCTTGTTGTAGCTTTTGATGTAATCGCTGATCAGTGGTCTGCATTTTGTATCGAGCGCTACATCCGTCATTGGCGGGACTTGTGCTTCTCCTTTGTCGATGATATCTGCAATATTTCGTACAAGTTTCTGATGCGCCTTGAAACCGGTAATCTTGATCAGGATATTGGTACTGATCTGTTCCATATCGTTTGATTTGAGCAGCTTGTTGAGCGGTTTCCGATTTGGCATTGTAGCAGATCCTGGTCTTGCCGTATCAAAACTTGTTCATGAATTTCTCATGATATAATTGAATTCTGATTGGAATTGTTCTGGCGTCATGCTATCTTTCCGATCAGGCAATTTCCCTATGAATCTATCTGCCAGACTGACGATCCTTCTATAGGTCTCAGGATAATCTTTCTCTATGCCCATCATCTTGCCAACGAGATTCTCTATTTTTTCGCTGAACCCTGCTTCTTGTTCCATTTCGTGTCTGTCTGCGGCTTTTTGGTTCTCTACATCTCGATTGAGTACTTTTCTCTTTTGTCGATCCGTGTAGTTGAGCTCTTGGTTTACGTATCTATCTTTGATAGATTTTCTTCTCAAGAAAAGATTGAGTTTATCGAATCAATTCCATGCTCCTGTCTTATTCCATCTTTCTCTGAGCTTTTCTCACGCTTTGCGTTCTGCAATGATGCGATTGACTTCCATGGTATTGGAAATTGTTGCAACCGTTTCTTCCTGCTTATCTACATCTGGATTTTCTCCTGAAATTTCTCTTTCATCAGAGATTTCTCTTTCACTGGAAATCTCTTTTTCTCCTGAAATTTCTCTTTCATCAGAGATTTCTCTTTCTCCTGAGATTTCCCTTTCTCCAGAGATTTCTTTTTCTCATGATACTTCTTCGATTTCTTCTTTCTTCTCTCACTCCTTATATAACTTATTTTTTAATTTTTGTTCTTCTTCTTTTTTGTTCTCATCTACCTGGCTTTTTAATTTTTTGATGATAGCGTTTATGTTCTTTTTTTGTTTACTATCTGTTAATTCATCTTTTCTGTGTTCCAAAAATCGTATGACATCTTCTCTATATTCCTTCTTGCTTGTAATCTTTTGATATACTAATTCGTTTTCTATTTTGTTTGTTGATTTCGCTGATTCAAATACCTCTTCTACGAGCTGTTCTATGATTTTTTTATTATAACTGTCTCTTTTATTGAGATCCAATAGATATTTTCTATTGTCATCTGTTTCTTCTCCGGCTATTCTTTTTTCCAAATCCCCCATCACTTTTTCTAGATTTTCTATATAGATTATTCTGGGTGGTTTGTGTGCTTTCGCTATTTGCAGCTTTTTCTCCAATTCTTCCTTGATAGGATTTCCTATTTCCTCGCGATTTTTAGGATTTTGGTCTTCGAGCAAAATATCCAAAAGATTGGATCTGACTCCTTCCAATGTCTGTTGGAGATTCGACACAGCGGATACTCTTTTCTCTAGTTCTGTACCGGCTGTCTCTAATATTCTTTTGTTTTCCATGGGGTATGAAAAAGGTATAAATATGTATTCCTGATAATTATACCCGCGGAGGCGATTTTTGTCAAATTTCAAGGCACTTTTTTGTCCCTTTTTACTCTTTTTCTTTTTAAACGAAAAAAAACTGGCAAAATACCAGTTTTTATCTGTTTTTTTGTGCTTTTTTTATTCTTTTTCTGGATTCACTTTCGCTTGCTGGAGTTTTATCCTGAGCTCTGCTTCTTCTTTTTGTGCATCGATGATATCTTGTTGTTTTTCTTTCACGTTTTCTTGAGCTTCTTTCAGCTCTTCTTGTTTTTCTTTCACGTTTTCTTGAGCTTCTTTTAATTCTTCTTTTTCTTTCATTACGTTTCCTACCGCATCGTCATGTTCTTTGGAAAGTTTAGTGAGATCAGAATCGCTGTTTCCACAGCTTGATAATAATAATGCTGCAGATATCGCTCCTGCATATCCCAAATTCTTGAGTTTCCTCTTTCGTGTCTTCCGTGTATTGGATCTGGAAGGTAATTTTTTTTCTACATCGTTCATAGCATTACGATTATAAGGATAAAATATATTTTTTTATAGCCTATCGTTCATGGCTTTGATAAATCTTCCCATAAGGAAAGGATTTTTTAACAATTCTCTTATTTCGCTTTCGTCACACATATGCATCGCTCTTGGTGGCTCTTCGAGTATTCCATATTCTTTCTTCCAATTGTCTTTTGCATATCTTCCCAATTCTATTCCGCTTGCTATCGCTCCTCATCGAAGACCTGTTGTCGCTGCTCATGAGAGCGTCAATGGCGCCATCGCTGCTGATACTCCTCAGGTGAAAAATCCTCCTGCAATCAATCAGCCTGTAACAACTCATTTTGTTATGATATTCGTTGCGTTTTTCTTTTTGATAGGATTCTCTTGTTCTGCCTCTTCTGCAGATATGAATCAGAAATTACCGTCGGCGTCTAGGACATAGACTCTTCCGGTCATAGGGTCTCTCACTCCGAATGTCGTGCGTCCAATCTTGGAATTGGTTCTGAGTTTTTCTATGGTGTTTTTGTATACACCCATGCAGATATCCCTTTCCATTCCATCGAAAATACGTAATCATCATTCTCTATGCCTCAAGATCTTTCCTAAATCATTGGATTTGATAGGTTTTTTCAATCCTTCCATCTGTATGGTATAGGTATTATTCTTGAATTCTATGCTTACTGTCTTTCCGTTTGATTGTACAGTTGTCGAAAAATTGAAATTCATATTTCTTCTTATGTTGCGAAGCTTCTTTATCGGACTGAGCCGGAATGAAGTAGGAAGCTCAGATTTTAGGTCTGAACTCCTCAATCATAGCCAATTCCTTTCTACAGCATCTCTGTATTGGAGATGCATCTCTTGCATGGCATAATTGAAATGTCCCATAAGTCTATCGATACCTATTCTTAGGCTTCTATTGTCGTCGACGATATGTGAGTCGAATGTATTGGTATTTTCAAAACGTTGATGGTCAAATAATACTTGATTGATTCTTCTGTTCGTTCATCCGTAATTCGTCGTATCGTCTTGATCTTCCAATATGATATTTTTGTCTTCCATCCTGATCACCATATTGTGTCCGTTTCTCGGATCGCGGTATCTGAGGCTGATATCTTTCTTTTTTGCCATTTCGATGAATCCTTTCACAATATTGTAGACGATATGCGCTCTTACCTTGCCGTGAATGATGTCAGGACATCTCAATACTTTCCTGATTAATGCTATAGGATCTCATGCCTTGAGCGCAAGCTCCTTTTGCTTTTCTATCTTGATTTTTGCCATTATCTGTTGCTTGCCTGTCACTTCCAGATCCATATCGTATTTCACTGGTTCTGGATTGTTCAAATCTTCAGGATGGGCATTGGTATTGATATTTACGGTTTGATCTTTGATCGATGTCTGTGAATCCTTTCCTGTAAAAAATCTGAGGTAATTCACATCTCTGCGTCCTATGATTCCCCGTCTTCTTGTATTATTCATCTCATCTTCCGGCGTAATATCCCCTTCGATATCTTGATGGATATCGGTATCAAGTTTTTGGTTCTCGATATTGGTCAGATAATTGGTGAGCTGTGTTTTGAGATACGTGTTACCCTCTAAGTTTTCTGAAAAAACTTCATCAAATCTTCGTTCAAAATATTTCTTGATTTGATCTTCTAGATTGTTGTGGATATATGCTCTATACATTTCCGGATTTATCGTAAATTCCGGTTTGTTGGATTCATGATTGTCGTTAGTGATCCATTCGAGGAATGATTGGGTTCCTTGTATCGGTATGTTGAAATTGTTTATATTTGCTAGATGTGTTGCCCATGCAAATTCCGCTCCACCTGTAGGCATTCCATTTGTCCGGTAGGTATTGCGTGTTTCTTGATAGAGATTTTCTTTTTGTTGTGCGGTAAGTTTGTTGAATTTTGGCCCATCCGCTCTTTCTAATGCTCTGTAGAATGCTTCTCTCTCTAGCCTGTTTATCGTGTTGGCATTGGCTGCATTCATGGAATTGACGATGGTATTATCTCTCGCATTGATGGCGTTCACTTCAGCTTGTCTTGCTTGCTGATCGAAGATAGGTCTATTGATAGTTATATTGAGCGGTTTAAAGTGATCGAGATTGATCCCTGTTTTTGGATCCTGAATTCTGATTCTTACGTTCAATGTTAGATTTGCAGGAAATGATACTCCTTCTAATGGCGTTATTTGTAGATTGTTTATTGTCAATTGATTGGTAACGGAATCGATATTTAATCATCTTATCTTTACGTTTTGCCCTCCTGCTAGTTGTCCTTCCACTTCTTGACCTGTTCTTTTGAGCTCTTCTCCTGAATTATTGCAAATAGCATATTCAGCGCGATGGTTTCCCAAATTGTTGTTTGGAATGAATATATTCGGAAGATCTATCGCTGGATTATTCCCTCAGAAATCTAGTGTAATCTGTGGTATTTCTTGTTTGAATCCAGTTTGTCTAATACGTAAGATATTTTGTCATATATCGATAATTTCTTGAATTTCATCTGCTCTGTTTTTGATGATATCAGGTGCAAATCCTAATTTTTGCAATCACTCTTTAAGTTTTTGTAGTGGTAGTAAAGCGTTCAGCGTATCTATATTTTCCTGATATCTATCGCGTAAATTTTGTAGATTATCCTCTAAATCGTCGATTTGTTGAATCTCCTTATCAATCTGTGTGATGGTATTTTTCGTTTTTTTGAGTGTGTCAATTTTTGTTTGTGCAATAACCGTATTTCCTATCGTCAATCCTACATCTTTTGGTATAGATATCTGTTGCTGTATTAAGGTTCTTGTTATTTTTTGTAATTCTCCATTTAAACGTAATAATTCTTTATCATTAATAAGATCTTGTTTTCTATTTTCTAAATTTTGTGTTAAAATAACTTCTTCGTTGGTTAATGCTATTATATCTGCTTGAGTATTATTTGTTGTTGTATTTATATTTTGTACTGCTGGTGGTAAATTAGCTCTTTGTATATTCAATTGTGTTGCTAGACTCTGTTTTAATTTGTTAAGTTGTCCTGTTAATGTATTCGCTCTATTAGTAGGTTTTCCATTGTTATCAATTTCATTTAATTGTGGATTATTTTCTATTCAAGATATGTTTTCCAAAATTCCACGAATACTTGAACAAGCATTAAGCTGTTTTTGTATAATATTTATACTTTTTTGAATGTCTTGTGTATTCATAGTCGGCTTTGTTATATTGCTTATGTCTGTCTGGATATCTTCTATTTGTGTCAGAATATCGCGATTTTTATTTAGCCTTTCTCTGATCCTTGTTATTTGGTTGGGCAATCCGTCTATGTTTTTGATGTTTGTATTTGTAATTGTATTGATTTCTTTTTGTATGTTTTCGACAGTACCTACATTTGCTGTATTCACTACCGTGTTTGTTATATTCGTGTTTTTTATTTTTATTGCAGATTGTTTTAGTTTGTTTTTGTTCTTTGTGATACGGTTATCAAGCTTTGCAAGATTCCCTGTTTTTTCTAATTCTAGGAGGAATTCTTGATTTAGCACTATGCTTGGTTTGTTCTCGAACAATCAGAAAAGACGGTCAGCTACTTTATTCTGAATCTGTTGTGTGTCAGAAGTATCCAATGTTTGGTTGAGATTTTGGACTTCTTGCAATAAGTTGCTGTTGGTTATGGCCATTGCTACCTATGAATGTGTAAAAACATGTGTTTTCTTATTCTTCCAAAATATCTTCACTGACCATATCAGTGACGATATCGTCCAAAAGATCCTGGTAATCAGGGATTTTTGATTGTAGGTATTCGTCGATCGCTTGCAGATCTTTTTCATTATCTTCCAAAAATCTGATGTCCTCATCCATCATAATATATTCAGATGATTCCAAAACTTCATCCATGATAGTGTCATAGATGTCGCTTTTTTCTACTTCCGGATTGAGTTCTTTGACCTTATCGTATACGTACTCTGTAGCTTGTTGAATGTTGGTGATCTTTTCCATAATAATTGGGTAAAAGGTAAAAGGTATTAGATATTATGCTGCTTTACTTAGATTTTCTTCTTTTCTAGAAATATCCGTTTTCACCACTTTTGCTTCGGCCTGATTGCTTTCCAATATTTTGTCTTCTTTTCTTGCTCATTTTTCCGCTTGTACAAATGGATCTGTCCATGCGCTAGCTCTCTGTCTCGCGTATGCATATCCGTAATAATTTATCCTTTTCTTGATTGCGTCGATGACTTTCTGCTCTTCCGGCGTTCTTTCTCCTTTGTCTAGGATAGTCATTATGTTGCTTCTTCCTGTGTTGAACTGTTTATGAAATCTTTCAGGGTTGATCTGCATCCCCATCTTTCCTCCCAGCTGATCTATGCCGCTAGCGACTCTGATTCCGGTATAGCGAAGGAATCTTGGCTTTTCGAATCCCATGATGAATCTGACTCATTTCACAGGATCATTCCCCATTCCGTTGAATTTTTTTACCAATTTGTTGATGGTCATTCTTCTTCTGATTGTTGATAATTGTAATCTTTCGATAGGTGAGTAGGTAACTACACCATCTTTCACTTGTTTCTTGAGCAATCTTACTCGTCTGGTAGATATCCTTGAAAGTTCTTCCGGCTTGTAATTCATTTTTCCCATGAAGAAATCTTTTGCGTTTTCATATTCTTTTTTTGTTTTTTTAAGCTCTTCTCTCATGGTAGCCAATTCTTTGTTGATTTGCTGTTTTTCGTTTTCATTCGCATTTTTTAATGTTTTGATTTTATCGATATATTTCCCGATCGATTCTCTCATTCTTGTCCTTGTCACCGTCAATGTCTTTTCTTCTGGGGTTTCTACTTTCACTTCTTTCATTTCAGGTGTTTTTTTCGTATCGTTGAGTTGATTCGTTAGATTTTCTATCTTTTTTGTTTTTTCTTGTGCTGCTTCTTGTGTAGCTTCTTCCATTTCTTTTCTATGTTCACCTGTTTTTGCTTCGATTGCTTGTACTGCTTCTTCACTTACTTCAGGTGCTTTAGGCTCTAATTTCTCCATAATTTCCTGTTTTTTATCTGCATTTCACAGATCTTCAAAAACATCTCCTACTTGCGCTTGTGTGAAGCCAAGCTTTTTTGATTTGATATATCCTTGGAAATTCAAAAAGTTTTTTTGTTTGATGGTATCATCTTTTTGGAAGTCCAAATATGCATCAAAAAGCTGTTCGCTCCTTGTTTTTTCTGCTGTATTGATGGTTGCGGTAAGTGCCATGGTAATCTATAAACACATAAAGCTTATTTGTAATTATACCCAGAAAAATTTTTTTGTCAAAAAAACGGGCACTTTTTTCGTGTCCGTACCTATAAATTTGTTGAAAATCGCTTAAAATGGCCAAAAAGTAGATGAAAATGGCTTATTTTCTCGGAAAATCATTCGTTTTTTATTTCCACTCTTTGCTCATCTGTTTTTTTCTGTAGGAATTGGCGAATCTATGCGCTTCATCTCTGGCTTTTGTAAATATTTTGTCTGCTTGATCATAGACCAGCGGAATTTCTTTGATGTTGAGATTCTTGTCGAAAGTGTAGATGGTTTCTGAGACAACCCCCTTTTTGCTTTCCC
>CAZJMP010000007.1:16074-24901 GCA_964547365.1 uncultured Candidatus Peribacteria bacterium
CCCCCTATCAGGGGAATTCTTAGTTTTGCCTATTTTTGATTTGTTTCTCGCTTCACCTTTCCCCAAAGAAATAATATCCATCTGATTCGCTATTTTTTTTCGGTTGGGATCCTTGCATAATTTTTTTACGACGTTTAGCTGACCTTTTCCCCCATCTATGATCAATAAATCCGGTAATTCTGTTCACGACTGTATTCTACGCTCCAATACTTCTTCGAGTGCCGCATAGTCATCGGCTTTTTTGCTTTGGATTTTGTATCTGCGATATCATTTGACATAGGGGAGTCATCATACTAAGCACGACAATCATCCGCTTGTTCGGCTTCCACTGAGATGCGAAATGTCGACGCACTCGATTCTGTAGGGGATTTTTTTGAGTCCATATCTTTCTTTCAATGTTTTGACGAGATCGTTGATGATGATAGTGCCTTCTTGCATCGAATTGGAAATAATGTAGGAGTCGAGAAAATTTTCGGCGAGTTGGAGAAGCGGTTTGGTGAATTTACCAACCCCCTTTTCGTTTTTCCCCCTATCAGGGGAACTCTTAGTATTTCAGATTATTATAGTTTCATTTTTGTTCTTTTGTATTATTCATTCGCCGAAGGTTCTTTGTAATGCTAGTTCGAGACTATCTTCTTCGATATCGCTCACTTGCTCTTTGCTGGTGATGACGTCCATGAGTTTGCCTTGCGTGAAAACGAGGACAGTGTAGAGATATTGAGTGCCGATCGTTTTGATCAATGCCAGATATCCGTCTTTTTTATCGGGTAATACGACATCCTGCTTTTCGACAAATCCTTGGATGGATGTGTAGATATCTCTGAGCTGTGCTGCTCGTTCAAAGTTCTCTTGCGTGATTGCTGTCTCAATCTGTTCGTGGATTTCGCGCTCGATGGGTTTGGTATTTCATTTGAAGAAAGAGACTATAGTGTTTACTATGTTTTTGTAGTCACCAAACCCCTCTTCGATTCTCCTCCTAAATCCCCCATCCGCATCGGCGGATTCCTCCCCCTTTATCAAGGGGGTCATTTGTCTCTTAGCGAGTTTACATCGGCCGCGGCAGAGTCAGAAATAGTAGTCGGAGCAAAGTTTGCCTTGTCTGAATTGGGTCGTTTTGCAGCCTCTGAATTTCAATATCTGTCTGAGATATTGTAAAAATTTTTTCAATTGAATGGTATCGTTTTTTGGACCGATATAGATTGCACCGTCATTGATTCTCCTTTTGGTCAGTATGATTTGTGGAAATTGTTCTTTGGTGATTTTGAGGTAGGTGTAGCTATTATCCGCTTTCAATAGGTTGTTGTAGAAGGGCTGATGTTGTTTGATGAGATTGTCTTCCAAATAGAGTGCCTCGCTCTCGTTCTTTACCGTCAAAAAATCGACTTTTGTTGCTTTTTGTAGCATATCTTGCTTCCAAAGCGATGTTGGTGAAAAATATTGCGATAGCCTTTTCTGGAGATTCTTTGCTTTCCCGATATAGAGAATAGTGTCTTTTCTGTCCTTAAACAGGTAGACTCATGCTTTTTGTGGTATCTTGGTGATATCTGGGGTAAACATACTAAATTACGAATTAAAAATTACGAATGACCAATGATAGAATGTCTTATTGTCGACTATTGTTGTGTAGTGATAAAATAGTGGATAGAGCGTGAAATGCAAGTGCTCTTCTCCTTGAAATGTTATCAAAAATCAGTATGAATATTTCAAATAAATATTGACAAAATGGAAAGACTCTATTTTTTTTCGAAAAAATTCGATCATGGATTGGGTAAAGTGTTTTCTATTTTACTCCCTGTTTTCATGTTTATCCTCGCTATTCAAATCGGTCGTGGCGTGTTCATGCCTGTCCCTATGTGGGTGACAATCCCTGCGTGGATAATCCATACAGGCTTCTTGTTGATTGCAATGGTGCTTGCTTTTGGTTCGATCATAATATGGATCAAGCGTAAAAAATTAGATTGGTATTAATCGTTTCTACCATAAAAGCCGCGGCGTTTCCGTCGGCTTTTTTTTAAACTTCCTTTTTTCCCTAATCCTCCACCCGCCGCCGCGAGCTCCCTCTTTTATCAAAGACGTAGGGAGTCTTAGTTCTAAAAAAACAAAAAATTCCGCTGATGCGGAATTTTTTGCCCCGTAATATATGTCCTTGATATTATTTCTTTGATTTGATCAGTTCGTATACTCCTTTTTCCACTCTTCTGAAAAGATCTTTGTATTTCTGAAGATTCAACATGACCGTGTTTGGACTTACCATTTTCTCTTTCAACATTTCTTTGCATAATTCTTTGACATTCATAGCTCTATCGTTTCTCTCGAAGATTCTTACCAAGATTTCTTTTACCATACCACCTTCGTATCCCCGTTCTTTCAATCCATAGATTCCAAGTCCTAGGTTTACAAATAAATCGTTGTTCTTTACTAATTCATTATGTACGGTATTGATCTTAACATTCTTTGCTGGGAATCGTTCCATGATCTTAGCTGGCAATTCCTGGTAGTGGATAGGCTTGTTGATTCTTCTCATTGTGTAAAGAATCTTGAGCTTGATAGTCTTTGGATTGACGTCTGCAAATGTTGGCAAACCGATCTTTCCATCAAATACGTTAATCTCCCTGATAGCATCGAAGAAGTTTACGTAGAAGAGATCGTTTTTCATATAGTGAACATCTTTGTAATCCTTAGCGAAGTTCTCTTTCATCCGTCCGATGAATTCGTAGAGATCTTGGCTCTTGTTTCTCTTTTCGAAGTATGCGCTGATAGTAAGCACCATCTTTGTTAAAAGATCTTCGTATAATGGTTCCAAGTAGAATGCTTTGTTCAGATATTTATTTCTTTTGAGATAGGTTACGTCGAAGTCGGAAACGAGAATAAGTTTAAGTTCTTGTCTTGAGAATTTAAAGATATTCTTGTTTACCAATTTGGAGATCAAGACATCTTCGCAGAGCAATCCTCCATGTACATCGAGCACTTTCTTAGCTTCTTGAAGTACTTCCATGTAGGTTTCGTTGCCTACGATAAGTCTTCTGAATCTCATGAGCGCTTGCGTTTCGATCTGTCTGATCCTTTCTCTGGTCAAAGAATATTCCTTTCCGATTCTCTGGAGAGGAGTCTCTTTTGATCCATCGAGACCGAATTTTTTCATGAGGACTAATCTTTCTTTCGGCTTGCAGTATATCAAAATGTCTTTGAGGTTTGTCTTCTCAATATCCACTTTAAGCTTCTTGTCATCCATTTTTACATTAAAGTTCATAGGATTACGATTTATTGAGTAAAATAAGAGAAAATTTTGATAAATTTAACTGTGTTAGTAATAAGAATTTGCTCGCTAATGTCAAGAGATTATTCCGATATTTTTTCAGACCTTTCGGCCTATGCTGGACTGGCTAAACATTGAATTTGAAGATGATGCAATCGCCATCCTGCACTATGTAGTCTTTTCCTTCCAATTTCAGGAGTCATTTTTCTCTGGCTTTTGTCCGTGAACCGCAGTTTACGAGGTCGTCGTATTTTACCACTTCCGCTTTGATGAATCCTTTTTCGAAGTCCGTGTGAATGGCTCCTGCTGCTTGCGGGGCAGTGGATCCGATCGGGATAGATCGACATTTGGTCTCTTTTTCTCCGGTAGTGAAATAATACATCAATCATACTTTTTCATAGCTCAATCTAATCAGATCGTTGAGTGTCGGGATATGCACCACTTTATCTACACATACCAATTCTCTGATGAACTCATCTTTTTCTTCATCATTCATCTCCATCATTTCGGATTCCAATTTTGCGCAGACGATGGCTACAGGACTTTGTAACTTCATCATAAATTCTTCAGCTATTTCATGGGCATAGGGTATATCATCTTGTCCGATATTTATCGCGTAGACAATCGGTTTCGTCGTTAGGAAATTATACGATTTGAGGAGTTTTTCTTCGTCTTTGGTCAGTTTGGATTTTATATCATGAGCGATCTTCCCTTGGATCAATGCATTCTGGATCTCCATCAATATTTCCACTGTCCTCAGATCATCCTTGTTCCCACTCACTTTCGATTTCTTCGCCAGATTCGGCAAATTCCTTTCTATGATTTCCAGATCTGCGAAGATCAGTTCCGTATTGATGATCTCAACGTCTCTCATAGGATCAACACCTCATTCCACATGAACGACATCGCTATCCTTGAAATATCTGAGCACTTGTACGATAGCATCGACTTCCCTGATATGGGAAAGGAATTTATTTCCTAAACCTTCTCCTTTGCTGGCACCCTTCACGAGACCTGCAATATCGACGAATTCTATGCTTGCATATACTTTCTTCTTGGACTGCGATATGTCAGACAATACATCTACTCTTGGATCTTTGACGTCTACTATTCATACGTTTGGATCAATCGTGCAGAACGGAAAATTTTCCGCAGGAGCGGAATATGATTTGGTGAGCGCGTTGAAGAGTGTGGATTTTCCGACGTTCGGTAATCAGACGATTCAGATTTTCATTACTATCGATAAAATGATAAATGCGCTTCGCGCGATAAAACGATAAATGATTATGGAATTGATGTGTGATTACAAATTATTTCTTTAATTCAAATCAAAAATCGTTTTCAAATTGTTTGATGGCTTTTTGATAACTTTCCTGGCTTTCGTCATTCATATCAGTGAATGCCCGTCATCGGGAGAGCTCTTTGGGGGTTTTGAAACCATACATCTCTAGCACTGTTTTTTGTGTCGTCAAAACAGCTTCATTGTTTCGGTTGTGTCAGATGACTATGATCCCTGCTTCGATATCTTTGATGATATTTTCTTCGCCAAGTGTGCTGTGGCGATTTTCTAGTCGTGTGCATCTTTCTATGATTTTTTGGTACATGCTGTTTGCTTGTCCTCGTCTTACAGACGTAAAGAAAATGATTGTTTCTGATTCGAATAATGCTTTGGAAATTTTTCGTAATTCGTCCTCTTTTTCAAATGACGCTCGGCATCTATGGCAGCCTGACGGATTTTTTTCTTTATCATCCAATAAAGCCTCTTTCGCTCCACAATCATTTTTCTGGAATCCTGATACGTGACCTAGACAAGGAACGATGTTCATTTGAGGAATATCAAATAATGTCACTTTTTCTTCACCGATCTCTTTGGCTATGTAGTGTGCCAACTGTGTAGATTTTGCTATTTCTTTCGTTCGTTTGGATCTGTTTGATGTCGTAATAAAGACGATTCTGTTTTTTGTTTTTAGATGATCGATCATGGCTGTAAGTTGATGTTTCATTATCTATTGTGAGAGGTAAAATTAATTGATCTCGATATCGATATGCTTGACTTGGGGAAATTTTTCTTTGATTTTTTTCTCTATCGCATCGATTTTTGTTCCGATGACTCTTGGAACTCTTCTGGTATAGTCGATACAAAACTCCAAAAAATCGTTGTAGTTTTCTTTGACTTCCTCATATTCATTTTTCAAAAAATTATTTCTGTTGATCTCTTTCAATAATCCTGTTCCGTTGCATTCTATCTCGCATTTGATGCGATAGGTATCTGTGTCTAGCATTGTGGATTTGAAATCCAATACTTTGTCTATGATTTCATCTTGCAGTAATGTCTCTATGATATTTTCTTTTATTTCTAAGGGTATTGTTTGTCCTATAAGGAATTTACTGTTTTTTCTTATAAGCATGATCGCTACATAGGCGAGAAGCATTCCTATGATTATGGATGCTATCGAATCCCATTTGGAATCTTTTGTAAAATATGAAACAGTCAATCATATGCTTGCTACCACTATTCCTATCACTGCTATGATATCTTGATATGCTACTGCCAATGTGATCGGATCTGCATATTCTATGATTCCTTTCCATTTTGCGTGTTGTGTGTTTTTTTTGATTTCTTTTGTGGATATGATGAGCGTGATGATAGATATGATGCATGAGACACCTAGAATGATAAATGTCCGTATGCTTATCTCTATGTCGTTTTGCAGTATGAGATTATTTATCCCTTTATATATCGTCACACTCGCTCATACAAAAAATATTCCGCATGCAGCGATCATGCCTCGCAAAAATCTTTCTCTCTTGTGTCCGTAGATAAATGTATTGCTGGCTTTTTTTTCGGAGCGTCTTACTCCTATGATGAGCAATGTCTGATTTGAAACGTCGGCGATACTATGTATTGCTTCAGAAAACAATGATGCTGATCATGACATAAAAAAACCTATGAACTTGATGATACAAATAATAGCATCTCCGGCTGTTGCTATGATTGCTGGTATCCATCCTTTGGCATGTTGTCTGTTTTGTATCATTTATATCTTCACTATATAAATTTCCTTGCTCTCTTTTCTCGTATTTGTAATTATTCGGCTGTGGCAAAAATGTTTATTCGTGCATGTTTGCTTTTTTCTGGCTTGTAGATATTGCTTTTTTGTATTGAGAACTTGCTTTCTTTCAATTCTTGGATTAGCTCTTCTGGTTGCCGGTAGGCGAAGAATCTGTCTCTATCATCAAAACCCTCATCCGTCCCTTCTATGACTTTAATGAAAAGTAATCATCCTTTCTTGAGTACGCGATGGAATCATTCCAATGTTTTCCTTACCTCGTTTTTGGGTATATGCAAGAGTGATGCGGATGACCGAAGCCCATCAAATGTTTCTGGTGAAAACTCTAAATTTCTCATATCCATAATTTGTACATCACTGCCCGGGTAATCCTTTTTTACAAGCGAAATAAATTCTGGTGTAAGATCTATGCCTGTTACTTCCATTCATTTCCTATGGAATTCTCAAAGATCTCTCCCATGTGCACATCCTACATCCAATATCTTTTTGCCTTTCAGATTGTCCAAAAAATACTCGCGGCTTTTTTCACCAAAAGAAAGGTCGGAACGCATGGATTTATATATCTCTGCTGAATTGCTATATCCTTGTATAGTGGCTTTTATTGGATCTTTTCATTCAACAGGAATGAGTTTATTTTCCATTACTCTTATATCTTTACTATATAAATCTCTTTGCTCTCTTTTCTCGTAGACTGCGGCTTCAGTGTCTTGATATGTTTACCGCCGAACGTATCTTTCATCTCTTTGATAAATTCCTCGAATCCTGGTCCCATGAAGAGCTTCATGACGAATTTTCCTTCTGGTTTTAGGAGGTTCTTGATCATCCGTTTCATATCCTTGATCAATTCAAATAATCTGATCGCATCTATCTCCTTGATACCTATCGTATTCGGCGCCATATCCGATTGGATGAGATCGACTTTCTCTATATTGTTTTCTTGTAATATTTTTTTGATTTTTTCTTCATCGGTTATGTCCGCAACGTAGGTCTTTACGTTCGGAATGTTGAGGTTTACGTCTTTGAGGTCGAAACCTATGATTTTGAAATCAGATATCTTATTTTTTTTCATTTGGTTTGCGGCATATTGCATCCGACTTCCTGGTGCACATCCGACATCGATGATCGTTTTCGTCCCTTTGTCGAAAAGATGGAATTTCTCTTGGATCTCCTCGAGTTTGAAAGCGCTTCTAGCCTTGTATCACTCTTTTTTCGCTTTCTTGAAATAGTGATCCTGGAATTTGAATTTGAACGTCATGTGGTTGTCTATCATAGAATGAATGGTCTGTTAGTTCATGGGAATGTTGTTTATTGTATCTCTGATATCCTTTATCTCGTCTGGATCTTTTTTGCTTTTTTGCATGAAGAGACTGATGACGCGATAGAATCTTATGAAGTTTGTCGTGTTGATGTTTTCTTCTCTCAATGCTTCTAGCATTTTGATCAATGGTCATATCTCTTCATCTGTTTTTAGCTTTTCTATCCTTCTTAATACTTCTTTTTTTGTGCTCTCGTAGTCTCCTCGTTTATTTACAAACGTGTCGTATGCTATTCTCTCTATAAATGGTTTGTAAGTATTTATCAATGTCTCGTTGAAATCTTTATTGTTCATCTGGAGCAGGTTTTGCGGTGTCTGTACAAAATGATTGAGCTCTTCAATGATATCTTTTTTTGTTTGCTGGATTATCTCGACATTTTTTTGATGAAGGAAATATACCTGTTCATCACCAAGCTCTTTGTTTCTATCTTGTTCCATGTTTGAAGTATAACCAGATAAAACACTGTTTATCATATGGATTTTTTCTTCCAAAACAATTTATTTTATCACAAACTTCTTTAGTTCTTTTTTGGTTTCTTTGTAGTCGTGACAAAATGATTCCACCAAGTCTCGGAATCTTTTGCTGTGATTTTTCTGTTTCAGATGACAGCATTCGTGGATGATAACATATTTGATATATTTCGTCGGGAGATGAACGAGATCGAGGTTCAGAGAAATCTTTTGATCATAGGTACACGATCATCGTTTGGAACTTGTTTTCCTGATTGAGAGCTTCGTATGTTTGATTCAGATTCTTTCGCTATAGGTGTGGATGAGCGGTGTTGCGTATTCTTCTAGGATTGATTTCAGTAATTTTGAATTTGAAATCTTGAATTTTGCGTTTGAAAAATATTTGGGATAGTGCTTTTTTACGTCTTCCATAGGCACTTGTTCACCGAAGAGGAGTATCGTATCTTTTTGTATAGGATCTATATGCGTTCTTTTGTTGTAGCGTTGGAGGAGCTGCTGTCCCTTTTTTGTCAGCTCGTCGATGAAGTGCTGATCGTTTTTTTTATACAGCGGAATGGTGATGAGGAGTTTGCCGTCCTTATCTATCCTTGCGTAGCCGTGTCTAATATGTTTGTATTCTACATTCATGTCTTCGATGATATCTTTTGGTATGATGAAGACAATGATATTTTATTGCATTCTTGTTTTGAGATAGATCATGAAATTTTCTATGTC
>CAZJMP010000008.1:0-1883 GCA_964547365.1 uncultured Candidatus Peribacteria bacterium
GATACCTTCCTCAAACAAGCGCTTGTCCTGCTCAAGACAGCAAGGGCTACTGAGCCTATGTTGTTCAATGGACTCAAGGATTGTCTGATGCATTACAAGACATTGATGGTGAAAAAATCCGATCTCAAGACCGTGCAGGAAAACTTGTTCAAGATATGCAAAAGCTATGTGCAGGATATAGAGACAGAAGAGGCTATTAGACCTATCATTGGTGCAAAGCTTATCAAGAAAAATATGAATATCATGACTCATTGCCATAGCGGATCCGTGATAAAGATTTTGGTGGAAGCGCACAAGCAAGGCAAAAAAATCCACGTATATAATACAGAAACCAGACCATTGTATCAGGGAAGAAAAACTTCTACGGACCTTGTGAAAGCGGGCGTTCCCAATACGATGATTGTCGACGATTGTGGACCATTCTTTATCGATAATATTTATGAATCTAATATCGATATCGATATGTTGATCATAGGATCTGATGCTATCAAGATGGATGGAAGCGTGTACAATAAAGTGGGAAGCTTCTCTTTGGCACTATCTGCGTGGCATTCCAAGATACCGGTCTATATTGTCGGAAGTCTAACCAAGATAGATACGGAGAATACCGTTACGATAGAGCAGAGATCCGGAAAGGAAGTATGGCCGGAAGCTCCGAAATGACTTGATATTCTTAACTACGCATTTGATATGGTGCCAGCGAAATTCATCACCGGAATCATCACCGAATATGGTGTCATCAAACCGAAAGATGTCAAGAAAGAAGTCAAGAAACAGTATCCTCGGATGATAAGATAATCTTTATTTACATTGTTCATTATGGAACGAACAGAAGGACAAAAAATAGAAAAGTCGGATAATATTACAAACAAAACCAAAGGGAAATCTTTGTCTCAATTGGTGACAGATATGTGATATGAATGGAAAAAGGTCGCTCCTTATGTAGCGCAAGCATTGGGTGTATGTTCAAAAGATGAATATAATAAAGCATTGGACGCATATAAAAACTGAACAGATAAAAAAACGCATATAAAATATAATATAGCTATGCGTGAATTGGTTTCCACAAAAATAGAAAAAGGTGAAAAAATCGATCTATGATGATTACAGGAAAAAGCTTTGAATGGGTTTAGTTCAAGCAAACAGGCAATCATAAAAGAACTTGTAGGACCTGGTACAAAATACGAGACTTTTTCATCATATATGAACGGATTGGAAGATGATGATAAGAAAAAATTGAATGATATATCGGATGAAGGTTTGAGAATTTATATTACAGAGCAAGCAGAAAAAGGGAAAGTTATAGCGAGCAAACCATTAAATAATGAAAAGGTGAATTCTCCAACAATGGAACAGATCGCTAATGGAATTCAGGTAGAAAATTTTGCTACGGATTTGAAAACGATAAAAGCTAAATATCCTGATGTAGCGTGGTCCACGGAAGAAGGTAATAAAATAGCGTATGAAAGAATGTCTCCGAAACAACAGAAATTATTGGACGAAAAATATGGAGGAAATAAAGAGAAGATGTATATGGCTTTGGGTATCGCAGAAGATATGAAAATTATCGAAAAGAATAATTTGACAAAAGAAATGACCAAGGAAGAACAGCAAAAATATAATGCGTTGGTCAAAAGATATTATGAATATAATGAATCGATCGGATTGGGTGAGTTCTTGAAAGAGACATGGTGAGAATTCTATGAAAAAGTGAAAAATATGGTAGTAGAGTATGTAGAAGAGACCACGGCGTCGCCTATAGATGGATTGAAAAACGATATCGTGCATAATGATGAGGTAACAGGATATTTTGATAAATATATGGCAACCGAACTTGTTAGCGATGAAAATAAAGACGATACGTACTATGCATGACTCAGAAA
>CAZJMP010000008.1:1983-24630 GCA_964547365.1 uncultured Candidatus Peribacteria bacterium
TTGAATATCGATGGAAAGATCAACGGAAAGAATCTGAAATTGTATTATAATCTGACGACTGGAAAGCTTCAGCAGGAAGAATTCATGACGAGAGAGAAAATCAACGGTCCGTTCTTTATCAAAGATTCTAAGAATGGGAAAGTAGAGATTCCTGGCATGCAGTTGCCTACATTCGATGATTTCATTGATGGTGCGAAATCGCTTGATTATAAGGATCTGATAGGAGAGGCTGATGACATGAATGCATACAAGGAAGCAGTGGCGAGTACATTGAAAGAAAATGTCAAAAAATCATGAGATCGGGATATGGAAACAGAAAAGATGCGGTTCAAAAGAAGCGTAATGAAAGATATGGCGATGCAGGAAATGTTTACATTCATGGAACAGGATATCGAAAATATGCCGACGCAAAGCTTCTCATCTAAGAATGATAATGAAGTGTATGGAATGTTTACGTTGATATATAACAGTTTTCTAGATTATTCGATGAGCGAACTCGAGACTTTCAGGAAGAGTATCCAAGATATCGACCAGAAAAAGAAAAGATACATCATCAATCTCTCAAAAGAAGGGGTAAATGATGCTGTCTATGCATTATGATTGTTGGGTCAAGCCGATCGTACGCATACGGAAAGTGTTGCTACGATTGCAAAAGATGCGCAAGATAGCAAAACGCAAAATATCGCCGATCAAGAGAAAAAATCCGATCAACCCTATGGATATCTGCAAACGTATGCGAGATTTTTCTCTATATTCAAGAATACGACCTATGCACGCCCTATCATTGATACTATAGCGTTAGAAAAATTCAGATATCAACTGACGCAGGAGGTGAGCACCGATCAATCCTACCTAGAGAGGACAAATACCACATTAGCATTCGATGAATTTATAGATAAGAGTCAGCAATTGCCGGATGTGGAAAATATATTCCCAAAAGATGATATCACCTAAATTTTGACAAATAATAAAAAAAATATATAATATAGAATAGAAGTAAATTTATTTATTAACTATAGAGTATCATGAATGAAACACTTACCCAATTAGAGAGGTCTCAACAGCTGGATCTAGATCAAAAAATGGACCAGACCATCATGGCTTTGCCTATCAAAGACAAGGAGGATCTTTTGGATTTGATAGATTATCGAGATGAGGGAGGTCGTGTGATAAATTACGGAGATGATAAGGAAAAAGAAGATAAATGGAGACCGATACATGAACATATACAAGAGAATAGGTGATATTATCGTACTTATTTCATCAAGGAAATACTCAATCATCAAATTCAATATATGAACGATTACCATATTAGGAAAACAGTGGAATACATAGATTCGCTGCTCAGGAGAAAGAAGAATGAAGATATCAAAATACCCGAGACCCAGGATAAGGAACAGATCAAAAGATATCAATATCTCACTAGGCTTCGAAATAACAAAGAGACGTTGGAGGAGATCAAGGGTTCATTGAAGAGAGTATTGGAGGGGAATGATATCGATAAAGAAATGAAAGACTCGAAAGTCGAGCAGAAATCGATGGTAAAAAAATTGAAAGATTTGCTGTGGAATGACAAAAATTAGCCATCATCAGTATATCAGTGGATAATGAAACATTTTATTCTCTTAAATATTGGAAATATGGATGTAAAAGAACTCTTATCAACGCTCAATGATCACCAATTGGCGTATGTAAATTTGGATCTTCCTGATCCTAAAAACGGCGAATATATGCTTTGCTGCTTTCATCTTGTCCCTGGGAAAAATCTCAATATCCTCCAGGCAGCGTGTGAAGTGTCCGCAGAATCATCTACGGGAACCAATTTTCTCGTAAAGACAGAGACAAAATTCGCTCGCGAGATGAATTCGCTCGTCTACCAAGTAGATATGGAAAAAAGCTTAGTCTGGATAGCATATCCGCGAAGATTATTCGATCGTGGCGGTAATGTACAGAATATCCTGACGTATATAGCAGGAAACGTCTTCGGTATGAAAGAAGTCCAAGGATTAAAACTCTTGGATCTACGATTCCCATCAGCGATGCTCGAACAATATGACGGACCAAGCTATACCTTAGATGATATGAGGAAATATTTGAATGTCTATGATAGACCCATTTTGGGAACGATCGTAAAACCGAAGATGGGACTTACCTCTGCTGAATATGCTGAGGTAGCTTACGATTTCCGGGTAGGAGGAGGGGATTTCGTTAAAAATGACGAGCCACAGGCTGACCAGGATTTCTGTCCTTATGAAAAAATGGTAGCTCATGTCAAAGAAGCTATGGATAAGGCAGTCAAAGAGACCGGACAGAAAAAAGTCCATTCCTTCAATGTCTCTGCTGCTGATTACGATACCATGATCGAGAGATGCGAAATGATCGTCAATTCCGGTATGGAACCAGGATCATATGCGTTCCTTATCGATGGAACGACCGCAGGATGGATGGCAGTGCAGACGTTGAGAAGAAAATATCCGAATGTCTTCATCCATTTTCACAGGGCAGGGCATGGTGCATTCACGAGACCAGAAAATCCTATTGGCTACTCTGTATTAGTCCTTTCCAAATTTGCGAGACTCGCTGGTGCTTCAGGTATCCATACGGGTACTGCTGGAGTAGGAAAGATGGCGGGATCGCCAGAAGAAGATGTGACTGCAGCACACAATATCTACGGCTATCTTGCACAAGGTCATATTTTCGAACAATCACGAGGCACGATACCAGAAAAAGATGAAGATCTTGTCCAAAAGATTCAAGCTGACACGCATCATGCATTGACTACGGAAAACGATTCGCGGAGAACAATGAAGAAATGCTGCCCGATCATCTCCGGAGGGCTCAATCCTACCTTATTGAAACCATTTATCGATGTGATGGGAAATATGGATTTTATCACCACTATGGGAGCAGGATGTAATGCACACCCGGGTGGAACCAAAAAAGGCGCTACTGCTTTGGTACAGGCATGCGAGGCATTCAAAAAAGGAATAGATATCCATGAATATGCCAAAGATCATGAGGAATTGGCTCAGGCAATTGAATTCTTTGAAAAGAAGAAATAGCATACCATTTTATTTTTTTAGCATGAGAAGTATGGCAAAAACAAAAACAACCAAAAAACATTTATTTACGGCAAGAACCAAGATTATAGATATTCATGAGGGGGAAAATCTGGAAGTGCTCATCAATGAACAGGATGCACGAGAAAACGGAATTACGAGTATGGATAAAGTTTCGCTCATTTACGATAATCAAGAATTTGTGTTCGATGTTAATCTCAGTGATACATATGTGCAGCGTTGAGAAATAGGTATTTTTGAGGATATTAGGGAAAAATATCATCTCAAGGCGGACCAACTCGTTACGATATCCTATACAAAGAATACGCCTGAATCGCTCGATGCGCTCAAAAAATGATTGACCGGCAAAAGATTGAATCAAAAAGAGGTGTTTGCGATTATGAAGGATATTTCCAATAATAGATTTACTGATATTTTGACGACATATTTCTCTGCGATAGGATTTTTTCTTCCGTCAAAGAATGAGGATCTCTATCGGATGGCGAAAGCAATGGCAGAGACAGGAGAAATGCTCCATTTCCCAGGCATAGTGGCTGACAAGCACTGTATGGGCGGAGTGCCAGGAAACGAAACAACAATGATCATGATTCCACTGCTTACTTCATTGGGTATCAAAATGCCGAAGACATTTTCAAAAGCTATTACCACACCTGCAGCTACTGGTGAATGTGTCAGCGTATTGATGGATATTTCATTCAGTAAAAAAGAGATAGAAGCATTGGTCAAAAAAAATAACTGTTGTTTGGTTCGATGAGGAGGATTGGATCTCGCTCCTGCAGATGAAAAACTCATCAAGGTGGCGTATCCGCTTTCTATGCAATCGTACTCTAGGACTATCGTAAGTATCATGGCAAAGAAATATGCGATGGGCATCAATCATTCGCTGATCGATATCCCGGTAGGCCCTACGGCAAAGGTACCTGATATGAAGACAGCAAAACGGCTCAAGAAGAAATACGAATATGTAGGTAAAAAACTTGGTATGAAAATGACCGTAGAAATCACTGATGCGTTGCAGCCTATTGGTGCAGGTATCGGAGCAGTGATGCAAGTGAGAGAAGTATTGAGAGTATTGCAACAGCATCCTGATAGACCTATGGATCTAGAAAAAAAAGCTATACATTTGTGTGCAAAGATCATAGAGATGGTAGGAAAGGCAAAAGGCAAAGAAGCAGAAAAATTAGCGTACGGACAATTGGTTTCAGGAAAGGCTCGAGCAATGATGCAGAAGATCATAAAGGCACAGCGTGGTAATCCGAACGTACAATCCGAAAAATTGGAATTGGCACATATACAGCATGATATCCATGCAGAGAAAAACGGGAAAGTGAAAAATATCGATATGAAAGTCGTTAATGTTACGGCAAGAACGTTGGGTTCTCCATTGGACCTTCAAGCAGGATTGTATCTCCATAAGAAGCTCGGCGATACCGTCAAAAAAGGTGAAGTAATCTATACCATGTATGCTAATGATGAAAGCAAGATCAAATTGGCAAAAGAAATATTGGATGAAAAGAAAATGTATGAGATAAAATAAATTTGAAATTTTAAATTCGGAATTTTAAATTCGGAATCAATTAATCTTTAACTTCTTTCAAATAATCTATGACAGGTATCGTGATGACAATAGGCCCAGCGACAAACACGGAGGATCAGTTGATCAGATGCTATGAAAACGGTATCAGGATCCTGAGATTCAATTTTCCTCATTATACCCAGGAAACGATTGCAAGGGATCTCAAGATAATCCGTCAGGCAGAAAAAAAACTTGGAGGGAAGTTTGAATTGCTTATCGATACTGCATGACCTCAAGTCAGGACATGAGTGCTCGAAAAGCCTATACAGTATACGGTAGGAGAAAAATTCAGGATAGTTTCCAAAGAGAAAAAAAGAGGGGATCGCGATTTATTTTGTGATTATCCTCCATTGATCAAGGATGCAAAGATAGGGACGATCATCAGGATCGATTCTGGTTTGCTCGATGTGAAAGTGATCGAAAAATGATCAGAGAGCTTGGTTGTGGAAGCGTTGACGTCATTTACTGTAGGATCCAGAAGACATATAAATACGCCAGGAGTACATTATAAATTACCGACATTGGGAGAATCTGATTTGTCGGATGTTACATTCGCCGTCAACCATGGATTTACTCATATAGCCGTGAGCTTCACAAGAAGCAAGAAGGACATCGAACAGTTGAGAGAGTATCTACAAAAAATACCGGCAAAATGAGTGAAAATCATCGCCAAGATAGAGAATCATGAATGAATAGATCATCTAGAGGATATTATAGATGCAAGCGATATGATCATGGTTGCTAGAGGTGATCTTTGAGCTGAATTGCCCGTAGAGACGATACCGTTTTATCAGATGGAAATTATCAAAAGGTGCAAGATAAAAAACACTCCCGTGATTGTAGCGACCCAGATGCTGGAATCCATGATCTCCAATCCAGTACCTACGAGAGCGGAAGTGAGTGATATCTTTTATGCGGTGCGCGAAGGCGCTGAATATGTTATGCTCTCATGAGAGACTGCAGTGGGAAATTATCCTATAGAATGTCTCAAAGTGATGAACAAAGTGATCAGCGAAGCTGAAAAATACAAATAATATTAATCCCTATATCGTTCCTTGAATCTTTCGTATTGGGCTAGGATATGTGCATACGCCTCCAGCCCGATTTTTTTTACTTTTTCGGTAAATCTCTGTCCATTATCTCACAGATATGATCATCAGATAATCCAGTCTATCAACCGACTATTCAAATCTTTTTCGAGCTTTCTTCGCATTGATGGTAAGAATCATAAATATGGCCAGAGTATAAAAAAACGCTTGTAATTATCAAACCAAAAAGCATATTCCAAATATGAGAAAAATACTGTTTCTTATAGGTATGTGTATAGTGTGCGTGGGTGTGTCGAATGCATTCGATTTTTCCGGTTGCGAAGAAAAGATGTTTACGGTCACCGCATATTATTCTCCTGAACCTGATCAGATATTCTATTATAAACCGAGTTTTGCAGATGAGGTTGCACTCAATGGCGAGGGGCATACATGAGCATCAGGAAAACCAGTCTTCAATGGCATGCTCGCATGACCCAAAACGTATGCGTTTTGATCGATTATTTATTTTCCAGGTGTTGGTGTCGGAGAAATTGCAGATAGAGGAGGAGCAATAGTGCTTTCTTGAGAGAAAGGGCAAAAAGCTGATCGTATCGACATCCGGATGGGAAAAGGAGAAGAGGGGCTTATCAAGGCGCTTACATTCGGAAAAAAGACCATGACCGGATGGTATTGTACATCATCGGATAGCATAAAAAATGCTCAGGTAGGTCTGGAAAATAGCGCAGTCTATTTACCGAAATATTTCTTCGATATAGCGCTGCGGATCCAGCAATTGGAAGAAGGAAGAAATGATATTCGGACACGGACGTTGCAGAAATATCTCAATAAGCTAGGCTATCTTCATAAACAATATCGGCATGGCAGCTTCGATAGTCATACCAAAAAAGCGTTGTGCAATTATCAGGTTGCAAAAAAAATCGTTTCGAGAAATAATCCGGATTGCGGAAAATTCGGGAAGATGACGAGATATGTGATGAAACTTCATATACAGGAAAAATGATTGCTTCCCAAAAATTTATATGAAAAAGGCAATATAGCTTCCTTATTGGAACTAGCTCAGTATTACAACGGCAAACCCACTGAGAGTTCCCCTGATAGGGGGAAAAACGAAAAGGGGGTTGTCGAGACTAAACAAACTAAAATTTTCTTGTTCTACAGAGCGTATAGTAAATGACAACAAAGTTCTGAGATTAAGATACTCCAGACATTTCTGCAGTCGCAATGACTCTATAGTTGAGCTATAGATGGCGTCTATTCAAAAGCTACGACCAATGCAGTCTATGCATTCCAAAAAAAATACTGACTGGTTTCCGATACTGATCCGCTTGGTTTGAGAGGATATCTCGGACCGTCGACCAGATCCAAGATCAACGAATTGAGGCAGAAATAAGAAATATTGACAACAACGTAAAAAAGAGTATATGTATCGTCCCAAAAACAAAAAATCCTATGAAAATTATTTTTTTTCCTTTTTTGAAAAGAGTCAAAATTAATGATTCTACTGCAAAAGTTCCTTCTGCGGGTGATAAGTACCAACAAAGTATACATGAGAGAAATCTCTCGAAAATTAATGAAAGAATCGATACTCATGTAAAGCGATTCGCTCGAAAACATCGGACAAAAATTAATGGAAGCGATCTTGCTATTCTGCACGATGCTACGAAAAGGCTATCGTCAGATGCGATTTCACGTTTTCTTTATCGCCGTGATGCTGAAGAGATATATTTGTATTTTCAGAAGAATGGAGTCTGTCTCAGGAGAAATAGAGCATATTTCATAATTACCTCTATTACTTGTTTTCCTTCGGGACAAACAAAGATATCTTATTGTACTAAGGATAAATATCGTCGTACTACTATAGAACATGAAGAGATGTTTTAACATTCTGTATCATTACCTCCTGTTTCGGGAGGTTTTTTTATGCTAATTTTTTTCAAAAAGGAATTGTCCTCTAGAATCTTTGATGAGCTTCTGGATAAGCTTGAAATTATGTCCTTCAAAGAAGCTGATGAGGCCATCCGGATCGTAGGTGCAGATATTTACGATCTGAAGCTCTTCACCAGGAAGTATTGTTGTGGTTTCATTTTTGATGGTAACACTGACTTTCTTGTTGAAGACGAAGCTATATTTATAGTTGATCGCTTCCAATGGTTCTATATTCGTTGTTTTGAGAGCGAATTCTCCTGAATCTTTGTTGATATTCATGCTTTCGATCGGACCAAGAAAAAGATTTGTCATCTCTTTGTTGGAGAGGTAACTATAGTATTTTTCAAAATCCTTCAGATTCTCTTTTGTCGATTTCCCTGATCTCAAACGGATATCAAGCCATATCTTTTCTCCTGATTTCAAAAGATTGTAGAGAATATCTATAATGTTGTTGGGATTTATATTTCCGAACGTATTGCTGAAGAACGTGAAGACCTTGATATCGTCATTGATGGTGAGTTGGCTTAATTCTCTCTTGAATTCATTGGTAGAGAAGTCTGCACAGATAAAATTCTTTTCGACATTGGCGATACTCTTCATCCTTTGGATAGAAAGCTCTAGCATGTCCTTGGAAGAATCGACTCCGTAGTAGTCGATATGGTATTTCTGATTCAAATGTTCAAAAATGTAGGATTCTATATCAGAATTTCCACATCCGAGGCTAATAATAGCCATCTTTTTTGTCTTGGAAAAAATATGTTTTGTCCCGAAATCCACGAAGAGTTCGTACGGATATGCACTATAATAGACAGCATCGGTATTGACGACATCATAATATTTGGTTGCACCTTTTTGAAGATAGAGAAACTTCTGTTCGAGCGTCCTGTTTCTGAGACAGAACGAAAGCTCGTCGCTCAATGTTGCATCGGAAATAAGGTTGTAGATCTGATTGTTCATGAAATAACGATAAAACGATAAAACAATGATTTTTGAATGCTATCACTATGAAAAGTTGGTGTGTATCCTGAATTTGCTGTCGAGATCCTCAAAAATGTTCCCTCTTTTGTATTTGAAGACGGCGAGGAATTTTCCTTGGCTGTCCTGTTGTATGGAGATGACTTCTATTTTTTCGTCAAAATTCTTGCTTTCCACGAGTTTCTCAAAAACCTTCTTGTTATCTATCTGTCGGAAGATGCGGTTGGTGTTTTTGTAGACAATAGTGAATGTATCATTGTCGAAAGCAAAGAATGCTTGGTTGAGTAATGCTTCCTTGAGTCATGTCGGCGTAGTGATACGATTGGCACGGAGATAATGGTATAGGATACTTTGGCAGGATTCGATGGTCAGCGGCGTATCCTGATATCCGCCGAAGAGCTTTTTGAGCGGTTCGTAGATGGCTTGTGTCTCGAAACTCATTCTGATCTGCTTATGAGGTTCTAATCCTGAAAGCGTATCGATATTATGCTCTCTATCATAGAGTTTGAGGAGAATGCATCTGATGTCGCTCATCCCTCATGCTAGGATTTTCTCTATCCTGTCGTTGTATATTATGTCTGGAGTATTCAGAAAATAGTTACTGGTGTCAGTGACGGAATCGACTATAAAGCCTATGTTTTCTCAGAAGGTTTCATAGATTTTCTTCATTTCGATAGTCTTATTGTCTTCAACGCAATCGTGAAGAATGGCGGCAATGAAGAGGTTGATATCATTGAAATTCTTGGCACAGAGTAGCGCGACACTAAAGGGATGGATGAGATACGGTTCACCGGAATATTTCCTTTTTTGTCCCTTATGCGCGAGGACGGCAAAGTCGCATGCGGTAGTGATAATATCAAAATGGCTCATGAAGTTGGGATACTCCGATGATATGGTACACAAAAAATCTTTCGCCATCTTGGCCTCTATCATAGCATTGAAAGACGATAAAATAGCTTATTTGCTATATGGATTTTGATGAAAAATACAAGGAAAGAGATATATTCTCTGTTTTTTATGAGATATTTTTAATTAAGTGTATTATATCATAAAAACAAACAATGTCATCTAAAGATGCGCTCTTTTGGGCGTTTTTTTTTAATTGAAAAACAGTTTGGGATATACTTATAACAGTATATTTTATGTGTTTTCTTGGTTATGGAAAAGAAGAAAAAACTGCTCATCAAAGTATTGACGAAATTGAAGCCGCATCGGAATCTTGCTGACGGGTTTTTGGCGTTATTGGAGAGTGAATATGTGACGGATGAAATCGTGGATAAACTGATAGGAGCGTTGCAGGATGCTATGGCTCAAGTGACCAAGGAAGATGAAAAGGAAAAATTCAGAAAAGGTTTGGAAATCATTAAAAAAATAAGGAATCAGGAAGAACAAGAGGAAAATGAGATCACAGACGAAGAGCTAGATAAACTTTTAGATACCGTATAATTGTCATGGCTGATATTTTAAAAGAGGTAGCTAATATAAATACTTCGGAAGAAGAAAAAAAGAAGGATACGGAAATAGTTTTGAGTGAACTAGAAAAGCATTTTGATATAATCGCAGAAGATAAAAAAAACGATGAAAGACAGATAAGAAAACTTGTTGAAGCGTTTGAGGAAAATTTAAAAAATAATGAGTATGCGTTTGATTATGCTGGAATTAAAAATGATATACTTGATAAATGGGTATCAAACCTAGATGTAAATACCATAAAAGTATATCAATTATGTAAAAATTTAGAAATAAAAAAGACGTGAATAGGAGAACCCATGAAAATAAATGGGGACACATCAGATTTGATCTATGATAAATTGATGTCTTATGATAAAAAATCATTATGATTGTTATGATCAGATGAAAAATTTGAATATGATGGAGTATACAATACATTGTCATTACAAACAAAATTTGGTGAATATAGTGATGTATTGGCTGATTTTAAAATTATTGATAATCAGGAAAATTATAAAAATTTTATAGATAAAACCAGGGAAAAACATTTTAATGATTTTTTGCTAACAAATAAAATTACGGATAATGAATCAGAATTTAAAAAATCTATGACGGAGAAATACAAAAACGCGCAGGAAGATGTTTGTTTGATGGATATGGAATCTGATAAAAAAGCTGTACATATAGATTATAAAAATGATGAGGCGTATGTAGATTGTTCGTACGATTTGGAAATACAATCAGATACAAAAAAAGAAGACGTAATCGCTTTCATAGAGAAATCAAGGGAATTATACAAACAACAAGTAATTGAAAGAGAAAAATATAATGAGTTTCTATCGGAAGTTGACAAAACAGCCAAAGGCACATTTGCTGACGCGTATAATAATATAGGCTTAATGTTGTGAGACAAAGAATATGCGGTATTCAAAAAAGCTAAATTTTCACTTCATGATATAACGAAAGAAGAATTATGAACACTGAAAATAGATGAAAAAGGGAAGCTGGTTATGGGAGAAAAAAACATACCAATACTTCCTAACTATGATTTTAGTTCTATAACTGTAGATAAACAATTCCTACTGATAATGAATATATCCAAAATATTGGAGGAATTCGTTACTTATTTCCCTGATAATACAACAAGACGAAATTTTGCCACTCTAGATGAAATCAAAAATACTCTTCATTATGAAAAAAAAGTTATTGAGATGTATCTGACGTTGATCAAGCCGGAAAATGTTGCTCAATGCAAAAAATGAACATTGAATTTGAACGCTTTGAACGCTACCTATAGAGGAAAGGCTTTTGGATATCTTATGGGAGAATTGAAAAATAAATGAGAGACACCTGAAAGCATAGTAAAAAATCGAACTGTTGATTGTGCTATGTTCAAATTTGTAGAAACAAAAAGAGACTCGGTTAAAGATGATGAACAATGGTATGTAAAACTCTATTATGTATTCATACAGCAAAAATTATGAAATGCATTAAAGATAGAGACAAATAAAGAATCGACAACTTGGCTATTGGATGAAAATAAAATCAATACGACATTTTCTTCTGACTATCAATGGTTGCTCTGTCAAAAATGAGCATGAGGACAAACAATGAACCCAGCTGAAACGGATAAGAAAATACTTGAATTAGAAAAGAAAAACAATTGGTTGAAGTGAATGTCACCAGAGCAAAAATCTATACTTCTGAAGACAGAGATGGGGAAATGATTGCTTAAAAATGCGCTATATACCATAGAAAGTAAAAAATATGAATCAGTAAATAAAGAATTTACTACCTATGAAACAGGATATAATGAAAGGATAAAGAAAGCATATGGCGAGATAAAAACAGCTGAAAATATATTATATAATACCAATGGTAGTAGATATTGGGGTATGAATAAAAATGGTGATATGGTATTTGATCGAAAGTCTGTACCAGATATATATAGACAATATATTGTATTTAATAAAAATGCAGCACCTAATCCCCGTTGGGAAATAGATGAGGGAAAAGCTGGGGATAGAGTGAGGGCTGTCAAAAAGCCATTTGAAGAAAAGCGGGTACAACATATGAAAAATATCCATCAATATTGACTTACTCAATATATAGAATGGACGCCTTCTGGTGCTACGCAAAAAGTAAATATGGCGTATGCTATAAACAATAAAAAAACGATTCAATCGCCATTTGCTGATAAATACTGCCAGTCTAAAATGGATTTTAGTTTTAGTGTTGCACAGGATGTTGTAAGAGATACTACATGGGAAGGCATAATGGATCGATGATATGAAAAATGGGATGCAATAGAACAAGATCCATTGAATGGTATAGGTTCTACGGTTGTAGATGTTGCATGAATCGTTGTCTGATGAATTGCAGCATGAATTGTTAGCGTAGTTTCAACTTCTCCACACATTTGAGCATTAGTATTTACCGCTGTTGATAATATAGTAAAAGCTTGAGGATATGGTGTTTTGGAAGGTATAAATTATCTTGCATGAACAGGTGATATGTGAGATTATGATAATATATTCGAGGCTATGGATTACGGTGCATTAAAATGATTTGGAGTAGTGGAAACTGAAACTAATGTGTATCAAGAAACATCATATAAAAAAGATGCTAATGGTGACTTGGTCATAAAAGATCGAGAAGTGATTTTGGCGGAAAAAGGCTTGGAAATTGGATCGTCTTTGATTCTTTTTGGTCCAGTAGGGAAAATTGGGAAAGCAGTAACTAAAGAAGTATTCAATAATCTGGTTGTTGGTAGCTGCGTAAAATCATATGGAAAAGATATGACATACAAAATTTTTGGTAAAGAAATATCTAACTTTGGAGCCAAAACGGTCGCTAATTCTGCATGATTTTTTGCTGAAGTAGGCACGTTTACAGCATTTAATGCATTCTATAGTCCATTTAGCGCGTCAATAGTCACTTTAGCGCAAACCGGTGATTGGAATCAAGCTATGATGGCTGGGGAAGCTGCATGGAAAGAGTCAACATCAGCGGTTGGGTTGGCGACGAATTTTATTCACAACGTATGATTTATAGGGCTTCTGAAATGAAGTAATCTTTTGGCGGAACCATTAAGTAGCAAGATTATGACTAATGTAGAAAAATCGAGATATGTATCAGCAAAAACAAAAGCAGATGTGTTATGAAAAGAACTAGATGTAGAAATGACGAAGAATAAAATAAAATTGCTGACACCAGAAAAAATAATGGAAGCAAAAAATGAAGGTAAAGTGATAGTAGATAAATTTAATGAATGAAAAGAATGATGATTTTTTAAAGAAACTGATACAGGATACGAATTCGTACCTGATACTAAACCAGAGGTATCCAAAATTATGGATCTACATAATCAAGTAACGAAATTGAATGGGGAAGTTGCTTTACTTATGCAGTCTATAAAAACTAAATCAGAAAATGTAAAAGAGATTGAAGATATCAAAAAGTTCAATGAATTTGTTGTAAAAAACAATCTTGAAGGAAAAGAAGTGACTCCTGAAATTATATTAGACCAAAGAATAGAATATTGTGAAAATAAAATCAAAAATTCAGAATGAACAGAAAAAGTGAAATATCAAGAGATGCTAGAAACACTTAAATCACAAAAAATTGAATTAGCCACGCTTAGAGAATGATATTTGAAAACATTGGATTTGATAGAAATGAATGAAAATGGTACGTTGAGTATAAAAAATCAGGGGGCTCAAAAAATAGAGACAGAATGAAATATTCCCGAGATTCCTGCTAATAACGCTTCGGAGGCTATTAAAATAGAAGAAAAAAACGAGGTAAATATACGTGATAGAATAGAAAAAGCCTCAAATGCAGAAGAGTTACTTAAACTACTTGAAGAAAATGCAACTACAGTATCGGTAAATGAGTTGCAAAAACTGATTTTTAAGTTGCAATGACTTAATGCCCATGCTGAAGCGATCAAAGCGTATGAAATGATCAAGACGAAAACGGAATATACAGAAAAGGCTGATGTTAAAGCGTATTTTGATGCACAATATATGACGAGTAAGGTAGAGATGCTTTCTGCTAAGGTTGGAGAAAAAGAATTAACAGAAGTCGAATTCAAAGAACAAGTAGAAATGCTTAATAAAGAATTGGAGACGCTTCATTGTACAGAAAACGGAAAGCTTGATCTTCAGGCACAGATAGACAAGGCGCAATTTGAATATTATAGAAATGAAAATAATGTCAAAGAAGCTCAAGTACATTTGAAAAATTATCAATCAAAATATGCTACGCTTTCTAGCAAAGAACCGATTAATAGTATTAATAGCATTCCATATGCTAGAGGTGTTGTAGATGGAAAACTTATGGAATTGCAAATAAGCGATGCAATAAATAATAAAATGATAAAAGAATGTAAAGCAGAAGCGCAAAAGCTTCTCGATAAATGTGATATGCAGGATTGAATAAGGTCAAATGATCCGCAAGTGATTTTGGGTATGATAGAAGCGAATTTGCTTTTGAGAACAAGTGTGGATAAAATACAGCCATTATTAAAAAAAGCGGCATTATTGGAAAAATGAATGGTACAACAAAATATTAGAAGTAGAATCGAAACTATTGAAACATTAGTAGATGTATGAAAAGAATTGACTAATTTTGCTAATGAAGTGAAAAATGCAAATGCTAAAACAGAAAATAAGCTATCTCAGGAATCAGAGAATGCAATAAAAGTATCTGAAATGTATGATAAAATAAAAGAGGAAGCTCAAAAAGACCCTAATAAGTTGATCGAGGAACTTATGAATCAGAATGTCGTGGATATTAGGGACATAGGAAATACGTTTGCATGACCAAGAATTATCTATAACGAGATGGCTACTAAAGGTTCTAACGTACCATCCATAGAGGTAAATAAAAGTGATTATGCTGCGGCAAAACCAGTGCTAAAAGAAAAGTGATTGCTGAATGAGCCTATAAAAGGGGAAAAAATAAATCTCGATAAAGAATTAGAATCATTTAATGCAGAGATAGACGCTTATATCAGGACAAATTTTAATACAGAAAAATTACAGGAATTGCACTCGGCAGATCATAGGGCTCTTGATAACACAGGAAACGAGTCATTTTCAGTACTCAATGCAAGAAGCGATAAAGCTGCAAGCCTGACCAATATAGCTCAGATGCTCAAGCTCAATAATATGGCAGATTGTAGAGTGCATGCGTATCTCAAACAATTGATGTTTGATACATGGAAGCAAGCCAAGATAGAACAATTGGAAACCATAAAAACATCTACCAAAGATACTTGAGAATTAAGTAATATAAACAAAAATATCGCAGTGCTCCAAAATACGCATATGATTTTTATGGATGCGCAAATATCATGAGAAGTTAGTATAAAAGCGAAATATCAGCCAGATTTAGGTGAGAGTAATTATATGAATAAGTGAGTAAAAGATAATGTGATCGAGGAGCATACCTTCAATCTGATACAGAAGCCTATAGTCGATGCGGAAGGGAATATTGTTGGTCAGCAAGTAATGTTTGCTGATGCTTTTTATCAAGGCAATGGTGGAAAACTATATGATCTATCATACGCAAATAGTAAGGATATCAGTGGAGATATCATCGGTAAAAAACCTGGTGAGATATCATTTACGATAAAAGATGGTCTTATGGTGAGAGATGCTAATGGGTACTTAGTAAAAATAGATATCACAATCAAACCATTGGAATGGTCTATGAAATCTAGATCAGAAGTATGATCAGAATGATTGCAAAATAAAATATTATGAACAGAGACTAATACAGCAGTAGAAACTATTAATAAAATTAGTGCAAAGAATGACACGGAAGTACAAGCACTCAAAGAAAATTATGATAAAGTAAATACAGAATTAAAAGAGACAAAAGTAAGACTTGATGACGCTATAGAGACGTGACAAGAAGTGACAGATATATTGTCTAATATGGAAAAAATCTCATCTGAAATAGTCGCTAGTCAAAGTGCTGTAATGTCAGAATGGATAAGAATACAAAGAACATATGGAGAAAAGATGACACCTGCAGAAAGAAAGACTATGGATGAAATATTTGTAAAGATAACAGAAAATATGGTGACTGAGGCAGAACATGCGTATGTGACCAAATGAGAGAAAAATGGTATTTCTCAGGCAGATCAAAAAATAGAGCTTTTCAAATCATATGAAAAAGAACTCAATGCGTTGGAAATACAAAAGTTCAAAGAGAAAATCCAATCAGACGTAAATACAAAAATACCGGAAAAAATAGACATATTAGAAAAAGAAATAGCTGATTTGAAAGCTGAGAATACGCGTTTAGAGACTGATGGTAATGCAGATCAGGTTGATGCCAACAATAAAATAATCCTAAAGAAAGAAGGGGAAATGGAAAGATTAAAAAATACCAAAAAGGGTATAGAAAAATCAATAGCCTTGATAGAAAAAATAGAAAATAAAAACACTACGGAAATTACAAAACTATCAAAAGAAATCAAAGAGCTTGAGAATAAGAAGAATGTAAGCAAGGATAATGGAAAGATAGAAGAAATGCAAAAAGAAATAGATGTTTTGAGGGGTAAGATGATAGATATACTAAAGGAAAATGAGTTATTGTCAAACTCTACCGTTCATCAAGAACAGTTGCTTGTTTTGCAAGATTTAAGGGTGTCGTTGGATGAAAGCATACGTGAATTGGAGATGTTATACAACAAACAAAAGTCTGGTCAGAACGTTGATGGTGAAATACAAAGCAAAACGTGAGAAATCGATATATTGAGAGAACAAATCAGAATAGAAACGGAAAATCTGCAATATAAGGCTATAGCTGAGACGTATGTTGGACTTAGGAATCTCTGAAAAAAAGCATGATTTGCCGATAAAGATTTGGCTATTATTTCAGAATTCTATAAAAACAATGTTATTGATAAATTATGAGCTTCGGTTGTTGACTGTTCACAGTCTTTTGGGAAAAATGTATATCTAGACGCCACATTCAATAACGTGAATAAAGTGACATTCAAAAATGTAGCATGGAAAGAAAGCGCTACAGGTCTTACCTCACAATATATAGAAACCGTCAAGGCAGAAGTATATAAGATAGAAGGTAATGCTGATGCAAAATCGGTTTCTACGACTATAGAGAAAACTATTGCTGATCTTTCAAATCCAGCAGAAAGAGAACTGGCGACAGAACTTCGAAAAGGCCTAGAAAATAATGTCACAGATACAAGATTATCTCCTGCAGAAAAAGCTGTTATATTCTCCAATAGCATGAGTCATATGTGTGATTATAGACAAGCATTCCCAGAAAAATCAAGTAATGATGTATATTTACTGTTGGAAGCAAATCAAAATAAGATAATGCATCAACATGTTGTGGATAAATCAAATCTTACGTGAAGCTCTCATGATGTGTTACATATTCTAAAGGGAAATATGATTATGGCAGAGGGGTATATGAAAAATATGAGCCCATTGGAAAAAGTGATACTGAGACAAGCAATCGTTGACCATGATATGTGATATACCTTGTCAGCAAATAAATTTATGAATGAAATGCTGAATTCGGGAGATTTTACCTATTATGATGCTACCAAGGATCATCCAATATGGAGCGCTAATTACATCAAGGAAAATGCAGATCGATATACGCACTTTTATGGAATAGACTGATATCGTATCATATATGATATGGTGCTGTCACACTCAAAGGCAATAACAAACGACCTCCCATTGACCCTGCCTACAGATATGGCTGTTCCAAGGGAAAATATGCTTAAATCGGTGATGTCCACAGTGGATTGCGCTGCTGCTACTGCTGATTACAAGAGTGCCGCATTATTTTCTCAACCATATTTTGCGGGAAAACTTTTGGAATGCAAATTATCATTGGAGGCTAATAATCTAGAACAAGCAAAGAATAATCTTAAAGATATAACAGAAACGGTTACTAAGAGTACAAACGCAGATGAAGTTACCAAAAACGCATATTTGGATGCACTTGATTCTATGTGACTGAAACCTGACAAAAATTGAGATATTCCATTGATCAAAAGCATAGATGCAGGTACGATGGATATTGCGGGCTTGCAGAAAAAACTCCAAATGCCGTTTGAAAAATATGTTTCTCAATATGGTGTTCGTGTAAGTCATAATGCTGAATGATTGCCTCAAGTGTGAATGTATGAAGTATGATGAAAAGGTGTAGTTGAAGCGGAATTTGAATTAGCTGGAGAAATGTTCTGGACTCTTGCAAATAGTGCAAGTAAAGATGGAGTGAAATTTGCCTTAGAGTCGTTTTTGAAAGTTGGTGATGATTTCAACATAAATACTAAATTTGATAATGTGAGTGGAAAATTTGTAGATCAAAAGATACAGGATATGTACACTATTTTGGAAAGTGCTAGGATATCATGAGACCCTCAGACATATCTTAAAAACAATTGATATGAAAAATTTGTCTTTGAAGGAAAAAATGGTGAAAAAATCACATTAAACACCGAAGGAAGAACATATGAATGAATGCAAAATATAGTAACAAATTCTCAAAATATTAAGGTATTGATGATGCAAAATAGCATCAAAGAAACGTTTGCTACTCCAAATGAAGTGAGTGAATATATATCTGGATTGCAGACACAATTGCAAAAGATAGGATTAGATAATGGTATAGAAATTGTAGGTAAAATAAATGATATGAATATAGACATTCAAAACGATATTACTGCTTGAAATATATCCACAAATACACAGAATAAAATCACAGAGATTAATGCGATGATAAAGAATATGTCTTTATTGACGAGTGAGATGTGATCTTTACAAACATATTCAGTAAATAATATCACTAAATAAATATTTTAATATGTATAGACGAAAAAATGGAAACATTAAGAACAACAGCATCACAATTGCCCGAGGAAATGTCTGTGTATAGGGAACTTATGGGTAAGTTACATATGATAGTCTGATTGGAGGTATGATCTTCTACAGAACAATGAGCGCTTGCTCGGTATGTGCAGAATCTCAAGGATACTGATCCGCAACGACATGAAAAAATCGATGATTTGATGAAGTATATCGACACTATCCCAGAATATGATAGGGCGTATGTTGTATCCCATCTTTTACATGAATTGATAAAGACAAGATATGTACCATTTTTAGAACAAAAAATATTAGAGGAAAATGACCCAAATAAAAAGAGGAGACTGAGCACACATAAAGCAATTGTCATGGAAGGGAGAGAAATTCAAAAACAAGTAAAGTCTGCAGGAAGGGTAATAGCATATGGCTGAGTAGCTACAGAATATTTCCCTGGATGGCTAGAAAAGTACCAACCTGATATTCCTTCTTTGGATGAATATATGATCAAAAAAAACTCTATATTTGGATCGTATTTTTCATGGAAATGAGCAGAGACAAGATTTAATCTTATTTCTCCAGAAAGTGATCATGGAGCGGAGATTAGAAAAATTATTTCAGATTTTCTGGCTCCGTTTTTAAAAGAGAAATATATATTGGTCGAAAAAACGAATCAATATGGTGAGCTGAAACAATATATAACCAATCTTGATGGTTCAGATGTAAATCCTAATGATCCAAAATTACAAGAACTGTTTGATCGTCTGATAGAAAAAAAAGATAATATCAGAGCAGAATTTATAGCATTTAATAAAGAACTCCAAAAGAAATGGGATAAACAGAAGAATGCTGATCGTGCTATAAAATATCAGCAAAACGTTCAATTGGAGGAATTGAAAAAAAAATTGATAGAAAAAGATTTTTAGTATATAAAAAAAGATAGTATGATAACGTTGGCACAAATAGAGATACAGCCTTTTTCGCCTGTAGAAAATACAAAAAAAATGATACAATATATAGATAAGGCCAAAAAAAGCTGATCAGATTGTATAGTTTTCCCGGAAATGAGCATACCATGATATTTGCTCTGAGATGAATGGGAAAATGATTGTTTCGTTGCTGAATGCATGGCGATGAATGATGAAATAGTCAAGGCAAGCAAAGGAATTACGGTTATATGGTGAAATGTTTTGGTGGATTGAGAAAAAAAGTGAGAGGATGGCAGAAAAAGAAAATACAATGCGGTATTCGTTGCTGCAAATGGAAAATATATTTCGAATGATGTTTTTCATGGATATACCATCAAGACCTTGATGCCAAAATATCGTGAATTCGACGATGAGAGATATTTTTTTTCTATGAATAAATTGGCGATCGAAGAAAAAAAAGATATCAAAAAGTATTTTTCTCCTTTTACGTTGTCTATCGATGGAAAAAAAACAAAGGTATGAATAATCATCTGTGAGGATATGCGGGATGATGATTATTCGACTCATCCTATAGATATATTGCAAAAAAAATGAGCAGAATTGATTATTAATGTTTCCGCATCGCCTTTTGGTATAGGCAAGCAGAATAAAAGAGATAGATTGCTCTCAGAAAAAAGCAAGCGCGTAGGCATAATATATGTGAATCATACAGGTATCCAAAATAACGGTAAGAATATCTTTGTGTTTGATGGAGCGAGTACATACTTTGTTAAGTGAGAAAAGCAATTTCAATGTCCGAGTTTCGTTGAGTGATTATATCCTATCTCGTATACTAAGATGAATCACCAAGAAGATATTGCACTTATATATAATGCATTGATATCTACGCTTCAGAAATTTTTCGATTTTTTTGGAAAGAAAAAAGTAGTCATATGATTGAGCGGTGGAATGGATTCGTCTATTTCTGCAGCGTTGTGCACTATTGCATTGGGGCCAAAAAGAGTGATTGCTGTCAATATGCCGTCTCGTTATAATTCATCCACGACAAAAAATATCGCACACAGATTGGCAAAAAATCTATGAATAGAATATTTGATTTTTCCTATTCAAGAGAGCGTGGATCAGACGGTTAAACAATTCGAATCGATATTATGAATCAAAATACAATGACTAGTACTAGAGAATATCCAAGCAAGAGATAGATGATCCAGATTACTTGCATGAATAAGTGCATCTTTAGGGGCGCTGTTTACCAATAATGGCAACAAGACAGAAATTGCTCAGGGATATGCAACATTGTATGGTGATGTTAATGGAAGTATATGTCCATTGGGAGATTTATATAAAACTCAAGTATTCGAATTGGCAAAATATATAAATACCATACATCATAATATGTTGCCAGAAGAATTATTCACTCTTAAACCTTCTGCAGAACTGAGTGAACAACAAAATGTAGATGAAGGAAAGTGAGATCCATTCGTTTTTGAATATCATGATAAATTGTTATATCAGTTGATTGAATTAAGAAAAGATCCTGAAGAGATTTTGTCGTTATTTGCTGAAGGCAAACTTGAATGACAGATGGGATTACAACATTCCATAATCGGACATTACTTTGCTACAGCCAATGATTTTATACAAGATTTAGAAAGGATTTATAAAAATTTTAAAGGAAGCGTATTCAAAAGAATTCAGTGTCCTCCAACGATTTCCATAAGTAAAAGAGCATTTTGATATGATTTCAGGGAATCTCAAGGACAGGTGTGATTTACCAAAGGGTATGAAAAATTGAAATCCAAGTTACTGAAAAAATGCAAAAAATAGAATATATCAAAGATAAATACGGGTGTGGGGCAGGTAGTCATGCAAAATAGACATCTTTTCCTAAGATTCCCTTGCATTCCCTCCCAATTTTTCTATAACACTCTTTGAAATACCAAAGACAGTAGGTTGCTTAATCGCATAAAATCCAATTCCTACCGAGGTTCAGATACAAACATTCTTTTTTGTATGGACCTTGAAAAATGGGTCTTTTTGTTTTCATCAAGAAAATTTATACTTTACAATAGTAGTACAATGGCTATCACCAAAGACAAGAAGAAACAGTTATTGAAATGATACGTAACTGATCTTGAAAATGCAAAGAATGCAGTGATTGTAAAACAATCTGCTATTCCCGTTACGCTCGCCAACAAGATAAGAATAGAGCTGAGCAATGCTGAAGGAAAGATGAATATCATCAAGAAGAGAATCTTTCTCAGGGCACTCAAAGACGCAGGACTTGAAGAAGTCAGTGTGGATGCTTTGGAAGGACCTGTGTTTGCATTGTATGCACAAAACGATGAATATGCTCCGCTCAAAGTGATCAATAAATATCTGAAGGAATTCAAAAAAGATAATAAGAAGCCAGCATTAGCTTTTATTGGAGGGTGGTTCGAGAAAAAACGGCAAGATAGTGAATATGTTAATGAGCTCGCTAATGTACCTTCAAAGGAAGAATTGATCTCCAAACTTTGCTATCTCTTCAATTATCCATTACAATCATTTGCTGTTGCACTTAGTGAAATCGCGAAGAAAGATGGTGAGGTAGTAGCTGAGGGTAAGGAAGAAAAGGTAGAGGAGACAAAAGAAGAAGTAAAAGAAGAACCAAAGGCTGAAGAGCCAAAGGTTGAAGAAGCAGCACCGGTAGAAACACCAGCTGAATAATCGTCGTTTAAGCGTTTAGGCGCTTCAACATATCTAGTATTTTATTACTTTATTTTATACAACAATGGCAGAATTATCAGGAAATGCACA